>CAZVRM010000097.1:0-6224 GCA_964629605.1 uncultured Oscillospiraceae bacterium | reverse complement strand
GAAATTCGTACCAAAGACCTCGCTGATGTTGGAGATCAGCATAAATGCCCGTTCATCCTGTTCCAGAATGAGTTTTTTCAGCGTGCCGGTTTCATGACGGCGAACAGCGCAGATCAGAACAGTGCGCTTGTCGCCGGTATACATACCCGTGGCATCTATACCGGTACAGCCCCGATGCAGTTCGGCCATGATAGCACCCGCAACCTCTTCAGGCTTGGATGTGATGATCATTGCACTCTTCTGTGCATCCATACCATAGATCATCTTGTCGATGATCAGGCTGGTCAGGTAACTGGTAATCATGGCATACAGGGCGCTGTCCAGATTGCCGTAAATCAGAGCAGAACCCACAATGACCACAGCATTGGAGATCAGATTGGTGGTGCCGATAGGGATGTCCTTCTGCTTGTTCATCCATTTTGCGATAATATCCACACCGCCCGAGGTGCCGCCCGCCCGGAAGATCAGGCCATAGCCTGCACCCATGACAATACCGCCATAGAGGGCAGCAATAAGCATATCTCCGTCAAAAGCAGGAACAACATTGACCAGCAGATCCACAAAGATGGAGCTGACTACCGTACCAAAGGCAGTCTTGAAAAAGAAGCCTCGCCCCAGCGTCCGCCACCCCAAAAAGAACAGCGGGATATTCAGCACGATGGACACCACACCGATGGGTAGATTCCACAGATAGTTGGTCACCAGCGCAATGCCGGATACGCCGCCCATAGGAATATGCAGCGGCTTGATAAAATACAGCTGACCCAGCGCAAAAACCAGCGAGCCGAGAGTAATGAGCAGGTACTGATAAACAGCGTCTTTGGTGATACGAAGGTTTTTCATAGCGTTCCTTTCTCCATTTTGTCGATCAAATGGGCAATGGCGTGTTGTTGATACTTCGGCAGAATGTGCCGTGCGATGGACAGGATCTCAGGGCAGGCATCGGCTGGCGCACAGCTGTGGAAGGCACTCTGCAGCAGCTGCCGGTCGTTGGTACCGTCACCGGCTACATAAACATTTTCCGGCCGGATACCCAGCAGCTTCCACAAATGTCTGGCAGCCGAGCCCTTGTTTGCGTCGGGATGCATGATCTCCAGCATATGCGGTGAGGAAAACTGGAGGAAAAATTGATTCGGAAAGGTTTCCGCCAAAAAAGCCGCCACCTGGGGCAGCACCTCGCTCTCCCCTGTCAGCACCAGGCTGAGCCAGGGCTGCGGGATGTGTTCCGCAGGGCAGAAGTTCCAGGGCATCTTCACATTTTGGAAGTGCCGTCGAGTCCAGAAATTATCCTGAGCAACATAGGGCATATGTCCGGCATAAACCTCAATGCCGATCTGCGGAAATTGCTTCACCAGCACCTTGCAGAGGGCAAAGCCCCTTTCTCCCACGCAGGTGTTCAGTACATCAGCTTTACGGTTAAAATCGTAAATCACCGAACCGTTGTAAAGGATGGCCGGTGCATTGATGGACAGTTCGGGAAAGAAATGTTCCATACCGGCCTTGCTTCTGCCCGTGGCTACGGTGAACAGACCACCGTTTTCCATAAAATAGGCAGCGGCCTCCCGGTTTTCCCGGGAAATATGGTGATCATCAAAAAGATAGGTGCCATCCAGATCGGTCAGGATCAGCTTTCCTTCAAAAATTTTCATACAGTTCTCCCGAGTTTATGCAGAAGATCGGTAAAATAGTCGGGCAATTCACTTTTTACCAGCCGGGGCTGTCCGTCGGCCGGGTGTAAAAAGGTCAACTCCCGGGCGTGCAGGCACTGTCCCTGTAGGTCAAACTTGGACTTGGAAGGACCATAGACCTCGTCGCCCACAATGGGGTGTCCAAGGCTTGCCATATGAACGCGGATCTGGTGGGTACGGCCGGTCTCCAGCTTGCAGCGAATATGGGTATAGCCGGGATAGCGGGCGATGACCTCGTAATGTGTGACAGCGTGCCGTCCATCGGGAACGATGGCCATTTTTTTGCGATCCTTGGGACTGCGGCCAATGGGGGCGTTCACCGCCCCCCGCTCCTCCTTCAGTCCGCCGATAACCACAGCCTCGTAGGTGCGAGCCAGCGTGTGATCCTTCAGCTGTTCCGAAAGATACAGATGGGCTTTATCATTTTTTGCAATGATCAGCAAACCGGAGGTATCTTTGTCGATCCGGTGAACGATGCCGGGACGGAAAGCTCCGCCGATGCCCGACAAGCTTTCACCGCAATGGTACAGCACAGCATTGACCACTGTCCCGTCAGGGTTGCCGGGGGCAGGATGTACTACCATCCCCTTGGGCTTATTGATGACAAGCAGATCCTCATCCTCATAGGCTATGTCCAGTGGAATGTTCTGTGGGACTGCATCAATGGGTTCGGGATCGGGCAAGTGTACCTCCAGCGTTTCATTGCCGGTCATTTTATAGTTTTTCTTCAAAGGCTTGCCGCCCAGCAGAACGTGCTCTTCTTCTGTCAGCCGTTGGGCTGCGGAGCGGGTCAGTTCTTCCAGCTGCTCTGCCAGAAACTGATCCAGACGGCGGCCTTTCTCCTCAGGCGTTGCCGTCAGAAAGATGGTCTCCATCCTGCGCGGCCTCCTTCTTGGCTTTTTCGATTTTGGGTTCCATAAACAGAATATACAGCACCATCATGCCAACACCGACACACAACAAAATGTCAGCAACATTGAAAATGGGGAAATTGATAAGCCGGAAGTCAAACAGATCTACCACATAGCCCAGCAGGATACGGTCGATCATGTTGCCGATGGCGCCGCTGATGATCAAACGTAAACTCATGCGGCCAAAGGCATTCTGCACCCAGTTTTTGTGCAGTGCCCACAAAAGGCCGAACAGCAGCACCACGGTTACCGCCAGCAGCAGCCACCGTTGACCGGTAAACAGACTGAAGGCCGCGCCGGTGTTCTCGCAATAGGTCAAATGGAACACCCCTTCCCACAGGGGGATAGTGCCAATGGCCTGCAGTTCGGTAGAGGCCCAATATTTTACGATCTGATCGAAAATGATTCCGATCAGAGGGATCAAGAAATTCAACAGCATAGAAACTCCTTAAACAGCAACGATTTCCACCTTGCCGGTGTCGGGTTTTTGCAGCGGATCACAACGACGCAGGGCTGCTCGCCCCTCCTCGGGAATCAGCTGCAGCTGACCGTAAGCCTTGGTAATAAACAGAGCGTGCGCGGCCTGTTCCACGGCACAGGCCGCATCAAAGGCGTGCCACATGGAGGCCCCCATGGCGATAGGGCCATGATTTTGCAGCAGAGTGACGCAATTATCCTCGCCAAAGCCCCGGATGGCGCTTTCACCCAAGGCACCGCTGCCGGGCACCTCAAAAGGCATCACTCGCACAGGGCTGGAGCAGTACATACACAGCTCATGATTGAACAGCGGGATCTCCTGTCCTGCCGCAGCGGCAGCGGTGGCATAAATGCTGTGGCAATGCACCACGGCACACACACGGGGATAGGTCTTGTAAATCAATGTATGCATGGGCCATTCGGAGGAGGGCTTGTAAGGGCCGTCCACAATGGTTCCCTCAATGTCAATGACGGTAATATCCTCCGGTTTCAAAAGATCATAGGGTTTGGAGGAGGGTTTGATGGCAATGAGACCGCTCTCCCGGTCGCGGACACTGAGGTTTCCACCGGTATGCATGGTCAGACCGCTTTGAAGCATCTGTCGGCCGTAATAGACCACCTGTTCCCGCAGTTCCTGCAGCAACATAGGCATCGCTCCTTTCGATACAGGCATAATTTGACACTTTATTATACCGCTTTCGGAAAGATAAAACAAGAGCACACCGAAAAAAGGTGTGCTCTTTCGCCGGAATCTCTTACAGTTCCTTTTTGATCTGCTCTTCCATCCGGTCGGGAGGAATTTCCGAGTGTTCGGAAACCAGTTTTTCCACTTGACGGCGGCTCATGGGGCGGTCGGTGACAACCTTGCCTGTGCTGGTGAGCCGTGCGGGCAGTTTGACCGCCACCGTGATTCCGATCATCACGACAACCGCAGCCAACACCAGAAGTACACCGGGTACACCCCCACCCCGGTCATAGGTTTCTTCCATGGTCGTGGTGTCAAACAGCATGGAGCCCAGTTCTACCGTTACTTTGTCACCGTAGGTTCTGACCAGTTCCTGTGCTGTTTCCTGGGCATCCTTTGCGGTTTCCAGCACCGAAACGTGAACCTTGTTCTCCATCTCATAGATGCCACAGGCTACGATGGCTCCTCCCCCTGCCATCATACGCTCAACAATGGCCTCGTTGACTTCCTGCAGTTCCTGGTAGCTGTAGCTCTGATAAGTAAAGGTGACAGTATCGGGATTTTTCAGCAAGGAGAGGATCTCTGCCTTGCCCTGCTCCCCTGCTTCATCCTTCGTGACGGCCACCGTCATATTGGACATACCGCCGTCGGTGCTCCAAACGCCGCAAATATAGTCAGGATAGCCCTCATAACCGCCCCAGGCCTGATACAGGTCACCCATGGTGGTATATTTGCCGTCAACCGGCTGGTCGGTTGCCACGCCGTCAGCAGGTGCGTCCTGAACAGAGGCATCTGGGGCTGCGTTTTCCTCCGGCGTACCGCCGATGATCAGTACATCATGAACGGCTACATCCTCAAGCACCCCCGGAAGATCCTGAGGCACCCGACACTCCACAACGGCAAAAGTCGGGCAAGAAACTGCCATCAGACAAGTCAAAGTCAAAAAAAACGTCAAAAATCGTTTCATAAGCTCCCTCCATCCAGAAAATTTCGCAGTTTTTCAATGGCCTTACGGTACTGCCACAGGACAGTACCCATTGGTCTATCGACAATGGCCGCTACTTCCCGAAAGGTCAGTCCTGCACTGAGATGCAGTGCCACCAACTGACGCTCCTGCACGGTCAACATAGAAAATGCCTGCTCCAGATCCATCTTTGTATCGGGATCCCAAAAGTGCTGGGACGATTCCGCCTGTTCAAGATTTTCAGCCGGTTGCTGTTGCCGCAAAGCATCAATCGCCAGATTGCGTGCCATCCGAAACATATACGCCCGGGGCTTTTCCACCTGGGGAGGCTCCCGATACAATTTAAGAAAAACTTCCTGCAGTAAGTCCTCCGCAAGTGAGCGATTTCCGGTCAGACGAACCAAAACCGTAAAAACAGGCACCTTTAATTCCTGATAAATCGTAGAAAAAGCCTGTTTGTCTCCATTGTGCAGCAATTCCAACTGCTGTTTCAAGCTTTGATCGGTCATGATTTCGCCTCCTTTCAACTACGATAACGGATTTTCAGAGAGAATTATTGGTATTTTCAGAAAAAAGCCCGCCGGAAATCCGGCGGGCTTTGCAGATTTGAAAAAATTAGTCCTCTTCGACCTCGACCTTATGCTCAGCAATGATCTTGTCCTGAACATCGCGAGGCACTTCTTCGTAGCGCTCGAACTTCACAGTGAAGGAACCGCGACCCTGGGTCATGGAACGCAGGGTGATGGCGTAGTCAGCGACCTCGCTCATGGGAACCTCAGCCTCAACCAGCTGCAGGCCCTCTTCCTCGGCGGGATTCATGCCCATAACACGACCACGACGCTTGTTCAGATCGCCGATGATGTCGCCCATGTAGGAATCGGGGATGGTGACCTTCAGGCTGCCGACGGGCTCCAGAACCACGGGGTTGGCCTGGGGGTTACCGGCCTTATAAGCCAGACGAGCTGCCATCTTGAAGGACAGTTCGTTGGAGTCGACGTCATGATACTTACCATCCATCAGGGTGGCCTTCATGCCGACCATGGGGAAACCGGCCAGAACGCCGTGCTCCATAGCCTCACGGATACCCTTTTCAACGGCGGGATGGAAGTTCTTGGGCACGGAGCCACCGAAGACTTCCTCAGCAAACTCGAAGCCGTCACCGGGGATGGGCTCGAAGTTCATCTTGACGTTACCGTACTGGCCGTGACCGCCGGACTGCTTCTTGTGGTTACCTTCGATCATGGTGACCTTCTTGCGGATGGTCTCACGATAAGCAACCTTGGGATCGGACAGATCCACTTCCACGCCGAACTTGGCCTTCAGCTTGGAGCACAGAACGTCGATGTGAATGTCACCGGCGCCAGAGATGACCATCTGCTTGGTCTCAACATTGTTGACCACGGTGAAGGAGGGATCTTCATCCTTCAGACGAGTCAGACCGGCAGCGATCTTTTCTTCCTGACCCTTGACCTTGGGAGCGATAGCGCGAGAATAGCAGG
>CAZVRM010000096.1:0-6245 GCA_964629605.1 uncultured Oscillospiraceae bacterium | reverse complement strand
GCCAATCGTTTAAGATCGGTTGTTCTCACTTGTATCACCCCAGTAACAACAATTCTCGAGAATTCTCAGACATAGTATCGCATATCGTGCGCCAGTTTAAAAGACGCCTGTTTATTTGACGCTTACACTTGTCCTCCAGCTCGCGAATGTATTTTGCGATTGTAGTTTTACTTCCGACACCAACAGCTTTTGCAATTGTTTGATACGAAGGAAAGCACGTGAAGCTATTCGTCATCTTCTTGCGGACAATGCATGATGTTTAAGCAAAAGTATCTATCATAATAAGCGGCAAGATCATCCCAGCGCTTTCCTCTCTGGTGAGTACGATATTTTCCGCGCAAGCCCATATATAGAGATGTAATTCTCTGCTGTCCGTCCAAAACCGCCTTGTAATCAGAAAAGACAGCGGTAGCTTTATCTCCACGTTGCATTTTACCCTTCGCCTCATCATAGTCGCGAATAAAGGTGTTAAAGGCATACTGTTTGAACATTTCTTCATTTACATTCCAAAACAGAAATGTTCCTATAGGGTAATCACGCATAATACTGTCAAATAGGTGGCAAATTTTCTCTTCTGCCCAAACAAAATTTCTCTGCATCGCCGGTAAAATAAAGCGGCCGGCTTCAATACTACAAACTAATTCTTTTAAAGTTTCAGCGGTATATTCAGCCATTTTTATCTCTCCTGTACACAATAATCGTTATTTATGCCAATCAAAATGATAGCTTCCATTCCAGCGATTATAATATCGCAAACTGACTGGCCTTATAAACGAACTCTATTTAATTTCCGGTACGATCTCCATGATATCCTCTATCTGACAATCCAACGCCGTGCAGATTTTCAACAGAATTCTCCGTGGTGACATGACCGTTCTTGCCCATCTTAGTGATAGAGGCTGGACTAATCCCGGCTTTGGCACACAGGTCTTTTTTCTTCATATCTTTATCGATGAGCAATTTCCAAAGTTTCTTATAACTTACCGCCACAATGCATCCCTCCAGATATGCAAAAATGCTCTGCAGTCTGGCAGAGCATCCATACTTTTATCCGTGCCGCCAAGGCTCGACAACACTCGACAGCGTTGTCTATAATGATACCACCGTTTTGGCGAAAAAGCAACTCTATAATACAAACGCAGCAAAAATCATGCGATTTTATCATTTTCAATAAATCCAGAGAAAAAAGATATATCCCGCACCTTGAGCTGCGCAAGCTTCAGCATAGCCCCTCTCAGCAAAACAGTTATTCTTTGATACAGCAGTCTAATTTTTATTTACTGTTCAACGCAGAAAAACGTTGACTTCCCGGCCAACCTAAGTTACCATACCACCAACCTGGGAGATTTTCAGAAACGACGAACGCCCTGCTGCATTTCACTCTTGCAGCAGGGCGGTTTTCATACCACAGGAATACTACAGACAAACAGAAACACGTGGACACACCGGACACGAAAGACCTTCAAAAGTTCTGAAAGCTACACAATATCACGCAAAATCACTACTTATCACATGTTGGCACGATAATTTTGGGCTTTGGGCGCTTAAAAGAGCATATCCCGGGTGATCTCCTTCAGTTCCTCCACCGTCTTGGAACCGGCGGGCGGATTCAAGCCCTTCAGGAAAGGCAGGCCTGCGGCATCAATATCCATGGCAAAGACCTTTGCGCCCGAGGCCTTGGCGGCGGCGGTAAAGACGGTGGGATTGTCGCCGTCGCCAGTAAAGGCGGCGATGCCTGCTTTGGCACAGGCAGGAACCAGAATGGCGTTGTATTCCTCGTCGGTAAACTTATCGCCGTAGTGCATTTTCACCGCGCCAACAGGGCCGGAGCCCTTGGAACCGGGGCCGTTTTTACAGGCGCGGCCGTTGCACACGGGACAGACTTTACAATAAGGGCCACTGCAGGTGCGGGCGGTCTCCAAAACTTGCTGGCAGGTCATAAAAACCCTCCTCACACATTCCTGGTTTCATCCTACCGTCCGGACAAAGCGCGTCAAGATAAAACGTTAAAAAGCGCGTTGCAAATGCACACAACCATTGGATTTTTCAGGATTCCTTCCGGGAGCCCAAAAAGCTGTCCTTCCAGATGGTGGGATGGAACAGCATCAGCATGGGGAACAGCTCCAGACGCCCTGCCAGCATGGCGAAGCTCAGCACCCATTTGCTGAAATCGGTGAGCCCGGCGAAGCTATACATGGGGCCGACCGCCCCCAGACCGGGGCCAACATTGTTAAAAGTGGCCGCCACAGCGGTAAAGCTGGTGACCAGATCCTGTCCCTCCAGCGAAACCAGGAACAAAAACAGGGAAAACAGGAAGAAATAGGTGACAAAAAATACGTTGGTGGAGCGGATCACCTCATGCTCGATGGGCTTGCCGTCCATCTGGATTTTTTTGATGCTCTTAGGGTGGACATAGGAGCCGAACTCCTTGAACATGGTTTTCCCGGCGATGACAAACCGGGATACCTTCATACCGCCGCCGGTACTGCCCGCACAAGCGCCCACAAACATCAACAGCACCAGAATAAACTTGGAGGCGGTGGGCCACAGATCATAGTCGCAGGTGGCATAGCCCGCCGTGGTGATGATGGAGGCCACCTGAAAGGCCGCCTTGGTCAGCGCATCGAACACGCCCTGACAGCTGTGGAGGATGTTGAAAAAGATGATGGCCACCGCGCCGGTGATGATCAGCAGATAGGCGCGCACCTCTTCCATGGAAAAGGCCGCCCGGAACTGCCGGAGCAGCAGCAGGTAATAGGCATTGAAATTGATGCCGAACAGGATCAAAAAAACAGTGACCACCCACTGGATGGCAGGGGAATAGCTTGCCATACTGTCGGCCTTGATGGCAAATCCGCCGGTGCCCGCCGTGCCAAATGCGGTATTCAGCGCGTCAAACAGGGGCATATCCACCGCCAACAGGCAAACCAGCATGATGACGGTCAACGCCACATAGATCAGATACAAAATCCGGGCGGTATGCCGCACCTTTGGCACCAGTTTTCCCACCGAAGGGCCGGGGCTTTCTGCCCGCATCAGGTTCATATGGCTGCCACCGTTCAGCGGCACCACCGCCAGCACGAACACCAGCACGCCCATGCCGCCCACCCAATGGGTAAAGCTGCGCCACAGCAGGGACACATGGCTCATGGCCTCCACATCGGTGAGGATGCTTGCGCCGGTGGTGGTAAAGCCCGACACCGTTTCAAAAAAAGCGTCGGTAAAGCTGGGGATCTCCCCGGTGAGCACAAAGGGCAGGCAGCCCATGATACTCATGAGGATCCAGCTGAGAGCAGTGCTGACGCAGCCCTCTTTCAGATAAAACACCGAGTTTTCCGGCTTTTTCCACCGGAGCATCAGGCCGCACAGCAGCGTGCAGACCCCTACAATCAGATAGATCTCCGCCTGGGGCTCCCGGTAAAGGTAACCCACCAGACAGAAGGGCGTCATCAGCAGCCCCTCCACCGCCAGAACATTTCCCAGGATATAACGGATCATGGAAAGATTCATAAGATCCCTCCCCGCTTACGCCAAAATGTCCCGGATGTCGCTGAAGCCGGTATGAGTGGTGACCACCATGATGGTATCGCCCACCTGAATGGTATCCTGACCGTTGGGGATACGCACCCGGCCTTCCCGGTAGATGGCACACACCAGCAGGCTGTCCTTCAGCCGCAGATCCTTCAGAGGAATATCGGTCACCGCCGAGGGCCCATCCACCCGGAATTCCACCGCTTCGGCACGGTGGTCAAACATATGATACAGGGTCTCGATGTTGGAGCCCACGGACTCCCGCATGGCGCGAACATAACGGATGATGGCCTCGGAGGTGATATACTTGGGATAAATGACCGATCCCAGATCCAGGCTGTTGATCACATCCTGGAAGGTGATGCGGTTGATCTTGGTGATGGTCTTGGCATTGCTCACCCGTCGGGCAAAAAGATTCAGCAGAATGTTTTCCTCATCAATGCCGGTGAGGGCCACCACGGCCTCGGCGCGTTCAATGCCCTCCTCCCGGAGCAGCTCCTCGCTGGTGCCGTCGCCGTTGATGATGACTGCCTTTGGCAGCAGCACCGAAAGCTCTTCGCACCGTTCCCGGCTGACCTCGATGATCTTCACCTGGATGCCCATGCTCAGCAGCTGCCGCGCCAGATAATAGGAGGCTTTTCCGCCGCCGATCAGCATGGCGTTGCGTACCCGGTTGGTCTTGAAGCCGATGTCCTCCAAAAACTTTTTGCCCACCGCACGGGAGGCGGCAAAGGACAAAATATCCCCTGACCGGATGGTGTACTGACCGCGGGGGATGATCACCTTGCCGTCCCGCTCGGCGGCGCAGATCAGAATGTCGGGTGCGATGCGCTGACCCAGCGTGATCAGATTCATGCCGTCCAGCACGTTGCCCTCGGGAACCTTGAACTTGATCAGGTCGGCCTGTCCGTGGGCAAAGGAGTCGATCTCCAGCGCCGTGGGCAGGTACAGGATGCGGGCAGCCTCGGCCGCCGCCTCCATCTCGGGATTGATGATCATGGCAAGACCCAGCTTCTCCCGGAGATAGCCCACCTCCTGGCTGTAGTCGGGGGTGCGTACCCGGGCGATGGCGGCGCAGTTGGCCACCTGCCGTCCCACCGTGCAGCACAGCAGGTTCAGCTCGTCCGACTGGGTGACGGCGATCAGAAGATCGGCATTTTCGATGCCGGCCTCCTTGAGCACGCCGTAGCTGGCACCGTTACCCTGAACGCCCATAATATCATAAAGGTTTGCCAGCGCCTGCGCCTTTTGCCCGTCCCGATCCACAAGGGTGATGTCATGCCCCTCCTGGCTCAGCTGTTCCACCAGCGTGCGGCCTACCTTGCCGCAGCCCACGATGATGATCCGCAGGCCGCGCTTTTCTTCTTTTTTCTTTCCAAACATCGTTCTCGTCTCCAAATCATGTCCGAAAAACAACGATACCTTTCTATCTTCCACTATAGCACCCTTTTTATGAAAATGAAAGTGCTCTGTTTCTGAAATCTTCTTAATTTTTCGCCCGTTGACTTTTTCGCAAAAAATGGTACAATGTTTTCTGCATGATTTTTCAATTACTGGAAAAAAAGGAGGGCTTTTGCACATGCTGGAGCTTATCACCCGTTGCTATGAGCGGTTCCGTCTGATCACTTATCAGGGTCTGTTCGGTCTTTTGCGGGAGCGGGACAGCAGCCTGAGCGCCGCAGAGGCCTTTGCAGTGGACGTGATCTATCTGCTCCATGAACCCACCATCAAGGAATTCGCCGATTGTCTGGGCATTTCCCAGCCCAACGCCACCTATCGGGTCAACCATCTGATCCAGAAGGGCTATATCCAGAAGACCCCCTCTCAGGAGGATCGGCGGGAAGCCCTGCTCCACGTGACCGACAAGTATATGCGCTACTGGAACGAGGGTCACGATGCCATCCACCGCTCTCTGCAGGTGCTGCAGGATCGGTTTTCCCCCGAGGAGATCGCCACCTTTACCCGTATTCTGCAGGCGCTGGCCGATACCGTTCCCCAGCAGCGGCAGGAAGGCAATTTGTAAACTTTTCCAAATTTTCTCCCACCGCATTGACGGTGGGATCCTTTTACTCTAAAATAGAAGCAGATACACCCCGGGAGGAGGAAATACTATGACCCCTATGACGGTCACCAATCATAATTTCAACGCCGAAGTGGCGGAATGCTCTCAGCTGGTGCTGGTGGACTTCTGGGCTTCCTGGTGCGGCCCCTGCAAGATGATCGCCCCCATCGTGGACGAGCTGTGCCAGACCCGTTCCGACATCAAGGTGTGCAAGATCAACGTAGACGAGCAGTTTGAGCTGGCTGTCCGCTATCAGGTTTCCAGCATCCCCACCCTGATGTTCTTCCGGGACGGCAAAGTGGTGCGCCGGGCTGTTGGCCTGCGCAGCAAGGCAGAGATCGAACAAATCATTGAGGAGTGTCAAAATGAGCATTCGGCTGAATGAGGATCAGGAGATCGTTGCCATGATCCGCGAGGGTCTCAAGCAGAAGGACGGCTACTGCCCCTGCCGCCTGGAAAAGAAGGAAGAATACAAGTGCATCTGTCAGGAGTTTAAAGACCAGATGGCCGACCCCGATTTTGAGGGCTACTGCCACTGCCGGCTGTACTACAAGACCAAAGACTAAACAGACTAAACGAAAAAAGGCGCGTTGCAAAATGCACACAACCCCTGTCATTCCGAGCCAGTTGACAAACTGGCGTGGGAATCCGT
>CAZVRM010000095.1:0-6306 GCA_964629605.1 uncultured Oscillospiraceae bacterium | reverse complement strand
AACCTATAAATACAAGACAAAATAACAAAAAGTGGCAATCTTTCGATTGCCACTTGATGATTAAGGATTGAAAATGCTGTCCCAGAAGCTGTCAAAGATGCCGCCAAAGCCGCCGCCGGAGTCATCTTCCTCGTTGGAGGGATCTTCCTCATCCTCGTTGTTGTCAGGCCAGAATTCACTCCAGAAAGGATCGTCATAGGGATTGTCCGGGTCGTCGGGATCCACAGGGAAGGGCCAGGTGGGATCACCGTCACCATCCAGAATACCGGAATCCTCTTCGTCAATGATCGGCTCGGTATGGGTGGTGCACACCAGATAGGTGCCCGGGCCGGGTTTGATCAAGCCCTGGGCGATCTGCTCTTCGGTGAGATCATAGGGCATACAGTAAATCTGGTCGCCGATATTCAGCGGTTCGCTGCTGGGGTAATTACGCTGATAGTTCAGCAGGCTGACGGTGGTCTGACCCTCCAGAGGGCAGAACTCATTGGCGATAGAGCCGCTGGCCTGGCACAGATTGACCGAAACATGGCAGGTACAGTTGCGCTTGGGCACGTCGCTGGCCTCCACCATGGCGGTGGCCACCCGGGTGCCGCGGGAATCGTTGGAGCAAAGATCGGTGGCCAGCAGACCGCAATCCAGACAATAGCTGACCTTATTCATTTCCGTAGTCAGGGTAAACTGGGCAGGCTCAGCCTCCGCCAAAACATCCTTCATGACACGGGTCCACAGCTCCAGCGCCGGGTTGGTGGAGAATTTCTGCAGACTCTGGGGGGTATCGAAGCCGAACCACACCACGCCCACATAATAGGGGGTGATACCGGCAAACCAACGGTCATTGTCGGCGCTGGTAGTACCGGTTTTGCCGCCAACCTGGATGCCCTCGATGGCAGCCTTACGGCCGGTACCGGTTTCCACAACACCGGACAGCAGCTGGATCATATAATCCCGGGTCTTGGTAGACATGGCCACCGTGGTGACGGGGGTGTTGTCCAGCAGCAGCTTGTTGTCTGCATCGTAGACCTTGGTATATAGGATGGGGGTGGTGTACTGGCCTTCGTTGACAAAGGCGCTGTAGGCCGCCGTCATCTCCAGAACGGTGACGCCGGTGGTCAGCGAGCCCATGGACAGGGGAGAAATGTCCTTGTCGCTATAGGTCTTCACGCTGCCGTCGCTGAGGGTCTTCTGCATGGAGGAAACCAGCTCCAGACCCAGGTTTTTGGTGGCCCAGTTGAAGGAGCGCTCCACACCCAGCTGCTGCACCAGATCCACGGCCACGGTGTTGTAGGACTTTGCGATACCGTTGAGGATGGTGGTGCGGCCGCTGTAGCTGCGGCTTTCGTTATAAGGCCAGCCGGTGCCGTCGCCGCGAATGGCAAAGTCCTTGGGCGCGTCATCCACCACAGTGATGGGGCTGACCAGATCGTATTCCAGCGCGGGGGAATAAACGGTGATGGGCTTGATGGCCGAACCGGGGCTTCGGTGGGTCTGGGTGGCGCGGTTGAGCACCAGATCGCCTTCCTTTTCACCACGGCCGCCGTAAAGCGCCTTTACATGGCCGGTATAAGGATCCATCAGCACCATGGAGGCCTGGGGATAGGTACCATCGTTGCCCAGTCCGCCGGGGAAGTTTTCCTCGTCCAGGAAAACAGCATCCATTTTGGCCTGGATCTGGGGATCCAGAGTGGTGATGATCTTCAGACCGCCGGTGAGCAGCAGCTGCTCTGCCATGCTTTCACTGTAGCCCAGCTTGGTCTGCAGATCCTCCTTGACTGCCCAGTAAACGGCATCCACGAAGTAGCTCTGGTATTGTTCTCCGGTGCTGTCGTCATCCTCGACCGAATTGCGGTAGGCCTGTACGTCCTCGGCCATGGCCTTCTGGTACTGTGCTTCGCTGATGTTGCCGTATTTTTTCATCTCGCCCAGCACGATGGCGCGGCGCTCGGCATTCTTTTCGGGGAAGCGCTTCAGATCATAGCCGTAGGGATTTTTGACGATACCGGCAATGGAGGCACACTCAGCCAGCGTCAGCTCGCTCAGTTCCTTGTTGAAGTAGGTATTTGCCGCCTGCTGTACGCCGTAAGCGCCCTGTCCGAAGTAGATGGTGTTCAGGTACATCTCCAGGATGTCATCCTTCTCATACTTCTGCTCCAGCTCCAGCGCACGCATGATCTCCCGCAGCTTACGCTTGACCGAAGTGTCCTTGTCATCGGTCAGGTTTTTGATCAGCTGCTGGGTGATGGTACTGCCGCCGCCGGTGAAGTCATCCAGCATACCCGTCCAGTTGATGGTGGCACCGATGGTGCGCTTCCAATTGATGCCCTGGTGGGTATAGAAGCTGTTGTCCTCCACCGAGATAAAGGCCAGCTGCAGCTCCTTGGGGATCTGCTCCAGATCCACCCATACCCGGTCTTCCATACCGTGCAGGGAGCTGAGCTCGACCTCTGCACCGGTATCGGGATCGGTATAATAGATGAAGCTGGTCAGGTTCAGGCGGTAGCTGTCCAGGTAGATCTCCACGTCATTGCTGACGTATTTGTTGATGTAGATGGCAAACACCATGCCGCAGATGGCGGCGGTGGTCAAGCCCACCAGCAAAATGGTCAGGAGCAGGAAACCCAACGCCCGGAAGGGGCGGAATCGTCTTCTTGTATTGCTCAAAATCAAAACTCCTTTCGTCGGCAGCCAAAAGCCGCCGGGAAGCAGGTTTATACAGGATCAAAACATTTGGGGCATTGTTCGCACCAGAAAAACACCCAGCACAAAGGACAGAAGGTTGGCAACGATGGCATAGCCCAGCGCCTTGCCGCGAGGCTGGTCTTCGCTGGTGACAAGGGGCAGATAATGGTTATACAGAGCGGCTTCGGCGACTACCACCAAAATCTCCAGCAAAGCATACAGGGGGATAAAGATCCAGGGGGAAAGGCCGTTGAAATATGCATACAGGTTCAGCACCACATTGAGCACCAGCTGGGTCAGTACGTTGATCTTGGTGAACAATAGGAGCGTGTCCCGGTCATGATACCCAAACAGCAGTGCCACCAGCAGCTCCACCGCGATGGTCAGCACCATGCGGGTCAGCAGACCCAATAGTTCACCGCCCCACTGATAGCTTTTTTGAAGCACCAGCATATCGCCCTGCACTTCGGCGGTGTAATAGCTGTCATAGGCATACCGCTCGTGAACAGCGCTTACCAGATATTCACCGGATGCGGGGAAGTAGAGCAGCACCTTAAAGGGCTCGGGGGCATAATAGGTCCATTCCAGAGGATGGTCGGTGCAGTCCCACCATTCCTGCAGGAAATAGTAGCCGTCCACATCATCATAAGCCGCAAAGGCCTGCCAGATGGGGTCGTCGCCGTGCTGGACGCTGTAATAGCCGTCCTGCCAGCTCCAGTCGGGTTTATGGTGTGGGCCGTAGGATTCATACTTGGAAAGCAGGGTGCCGTAGACCGTACCCTCGGGCAAACCGCTGAAGGAAACACGCACCGAGGGCTTAGGCCCCATGTCGGCATACACCGAAACCGAAAGGCTCAAAAGCAGGCAGAAAACCAGCGAAACCGTCAGCAGTTTTCGCTTCATACAGCAGTTCGCCTCCTTGCAAACTCCTTTAATAAGTCATTATAACACATCTTCTTGAAAATTTCATCTTAAGAAAAGATAAATTTGTATGAACAGGGAGTTTTCGGGAAAACTTTTTGAAAAAGAGGAGGGATTTCGGTGGAGCAAGTTTCCCGAAGACATTGGATTTTGGTGATCAGCCTGGCACTGGCAATGGTGTTGGGCGCGGCGGCACTTCTTTGGCGGTCTGCCGGGGCAGAACCGGCGGAACCACGTTTGCAGGCAGAAATTGCCGTGCAGCGGTCGCCTGTGGCGGTGGAGGTGACACCCTACCGCATTGCCGTCTGGCAGGGAAGGGTAGCGGTGTTTGAAGGGGCAGAGCCGTTGCCCGCCACCGTATTGGAAACGCCGGTGGCATCGCTGCCGCCCGCCGATCAGGAAGCGTTGGAACGTGGCATCCCGGTCAACAGCCGGGAAGAATTGGCCGGATTTCTGGAGGATTACGGTTCTTAGACCGATGACAATACTATTTTGTTCCCGTTCCGCATAAATTGACCATGCGGAGGTGGCAAAATGAACATTTACACATTTAAACTGACAAAAAAGCATATCGTAGGGGCTGTGGTGGCGGTGGCTGCATTGGTGGCGCTGATCATCCTGTTGATCCCCGGTGAGGAGGCGGCTGCGACCGGCGCAGCAGTGACCGTCAAAACGCCCGAGGACTGCGTGCAGTATCTGTCGGGGCTGGGCTATCAGCTGGATGCGGCATCCTGTGAAACACGGAAAGTGCAGATTCCCAAGGAATTTGACGCCGTCTATCAGGCCTATAACAAAATGCAGCAGGACTGCGGCTTTGACCTGCTGAAATACGCCGGGAAAAAGGTGGATCTCACCACCTATAAGATCACCAACTGGCCCGATGGGGAAGCCGTGCTGGCAGATGTGCTGGTGTATAAGAACAAGGTCATCGGCGGCGCCATCTATACGGCGGCGGTGGACGGCTTCATGTACGGTCTGCAGCCCATGGAGCGTCTGCTCAAGGGGTAAAATTTCAGAAAAGCACCTTTCGGGTCTTCCCGACGGGTGCTTTTTGCGTTATAATGAGGGCAAATCCATAAAAACGGAGGAAACAATTATGGAAAAGCCTACCCTTTTGGTTTTGGCAGCCGGTATGGGCAGCCGTTACGGCGGTCTGAAGCAGATCGACCCGCTGGGCCCCAACGGCGAGATCATCATTGATTATTCGGTACATGATGCCATTCTGGCCGGCTTCGGCAAGGTGGTCTTTGTCATTAAAAAAGAGCTGGAGGACACCTTTAAAGAGGTCATCGGCAGCCGTTTCGAGGGCAAAATTGCGGTGGAGTACGCCTATCAGCAGATGGACGACCTGCCGGAGGGCTTTACCGCACCCGAAGGCCGCACCAAGCCTTGGGGCACCGGTCATGCCGTCTATGCGGCACGCAAGAGCATCAGCGGCCCCTTTGGTATTATCGGCTCGGACGATTTCTTCGGTCGTGACACCCTGATGCAGCTGGGCAAGTTCTGCGCCGAAAGCTGTGATCCCACCCATCTGGGCATGGTGGGCTTCCGTTTGGCAAACACCCTCAGTGAAAGCGGCAGCGTTTCTCGCGGCGTGTGTGAAGGGGAGAAGGGCTTTTTGACCTCGGTCACCGAGCGTCTGGACATCCGCCGGGACATCAGCGGTGTCATTTCCTGCGTGGGTGGTGAGCGTCGCATGATCCTCAAGGACAAAGCTCCCGTATCCCTCAATGTCTGGGCGCTGCACAGCGACGTGTTCGCCGCCATGGAGGAAGATTTCGCCGCCTGGTGCAAGGAGGGCGCCGGTGACCCTATGAAACGGGAATATTACCTGCCTGCCTTTGTGGATATGCTGGTCAAGACCGGCAAAGCATCGGTTGCCATGCTGGACACCACTTCCAAGTGGTTCGGCGTGACCCACCAGGCCGACAAGCCTCAGATGCAGGCCGCTCTGCAGAAAATGCACGACGACGGAACCTATCCCGCCTTGCGCTGAGTCTCCTGAAAAACAAAGAGGACAGTCATTCGACTGCCCTCTCTTTTGTTGTGAAATATTAGCCCTGAGGGATGGAGTAGTTGGGAGCTTCCTTGGTGATATAAATATCGTGAGGATGGCTCTCCTTGAGGGAAGCGGCAGTGATGGTGATAAACTGACCCTTCTCCTGCAGCTCGGCGATGGTGTGAGCACCGCAGTAGCCCATACCGGAGCGCAGACCGCCCATCAGCTGGAAGATGGTCTCGCTGACGGGACCCTTGTAGGCCACACGGCCTTCCACGCCTTCGGGAACAAACTTACGGGTGCCGGACTGGAAGTAACGGTCACCGGAGCCCTTGTTCATAGCGCCCAGGCTGCCCATGCCGCGGTACACCTTGAACTGACGGCCCTGATAGATCTCGGTCTCGCCGGGGCTTTCTTCGCAGCCGGCCAGCAGGGAGCCCATCATGACCACGTCGCCGCCGGCAGCCAGTGCCTTGACAACGTCACCGGAGTACTTGATACCGCCGTCAGCAATGACGCAGATGCCGTGCTTCTGAGCCTCACAGGCAGCGTCATAAATGGCAGTGATCTGGGGAACGCCGATACCGGCAACCACGCGGGTGGTGCAGATGGAACCGGGGCCGATACCGACCTTGACGCAGTCTGCACCGGCATCAATCAGAGCTTTGGCGCCTTCGGAGGTGGCGATGTTGCCGGCGATGATGGGGGTG
>CAZVRM010000094.1:0-6310 GCA_964629605.1 uncultured Oscillospiraceae bacterium | reverse complement strand
TATAGAAAAATCATCGGATATAACCGATGATTTTTACTATACGGTATTTTAATCAGTGATCCTGCTGCTCACGGACAGCCTGACGGAACTGGCCATGAGAAAGCTTCAGTTCTTCCAGAGAACGACTCAGAACCTCTTCGGTACGCTTCATAGCATCCTCGCAGTATTCACCGGCGGCACGCATGACATCCTTAGCGCGCTGTTCGGCAGCAGCTACCAGCTCAGCAGCCTTTTTTCGGGCTTCCACGGTGATCTCGTGCTCGTTCACCTTCTGTTTGGCGTACTCATCGGCCTGTTTCTTCAGATTATCATATTCCTTTTTACCGGCAGCAATGATGTCGTTGCGCTTTTCAACGATCTCACGAGCCATTTTCAGATCGCTGGGCAGATTGGCGCGCACTTCGTCCAAAATGTCCAGAACCTTTTCCCGTTCCAAAACGCAGCGGTCATTGCCCAGAGGCATTGCCCATGCGTCTTCTACCATCTCATACAGGTTATTGATCAGTTCATCAATGGGGGTTCCTGCCATGGATCTACAACTCCTTTTAATATGATTTCTTCAACGCGGCAGCCACCATTGGCGTAACCAGCGAAGTAATGTCCTGTCCCTCTTCCGCAAGCTGCTTCACATCGGTAGAGCTGACTGCGGTTAAATCCTTATCAGCCGGAAGCAACAACGTATCACAATTTGGTGCATGGGTACGATTGTACTCAGCCATCCATATTTCATAATCGGTATCCTTACCGTTGCGCACGCCCTTTACAATGGCGCAGGCTCCCTTTCGGTTAACGTATTCGTACAGCATTTCTTCCGAATACTCAACCGAAACATTTTTCAGATCCTTCACGGCATCTTTCAGAAAGGAAATACGCTCTTCCGGTGTAAAGCAATACTGCTTTTCAGCATTGATCATCGCAGCAACAATCACATGATCAAACAACACCGAAGCGCGGCGAATGATGTCAACATGGCCCAACGTTACCGGATCATAGCTGCCCGGCATGACCGCGATCCTCATTCCGCATCCCCCTTGGTGATAATTGTCAAAACGGTATGGCCGTAAGGATACTGTTTTACCACACGGTAAGGCGCAGCAACCGGCTCCAAAACATCGGCGGCTGCACTTTCACACACCATTATACCACCCTCTGTCAAAATGTCAATTCGGCAAATTTCAGCAATGGCTCGGTTGAGCAGCTCGCCGCCATAGGGCGGATCCAAAAAGATCAGATGATAGCTATCCTTTTTCTGCCGTTGAAGAAAGCGGAAAGAATCTCCCTTAATCAGCTGACAGTTTCGTTCAAAACCGCAATTCTTAATGTTGGTTTCGATTGCTTTCTGTGCATTTCGGTCGCCGTCCACGATCACACAGCTGGCAGCGCCACGGGACATGGCCTCCAGCCCCAACTGGCCGCTTCCGCCAAACAGATCGAGAACCTTTCGCCCCTCAATATCCCACTGAATAATATTGAATACCGACTCCTTCACCCGATCGGTGGTGGGTCTGGTATGAAGCCCCTGCGGTGTTTGCAGACGCTTTCCTCTGGCCGTACCCGTAATGATCCTCATTGTCTTTTCTCCTTAAAATGATCATAAACCGCCTGTGCCGCCGCTTCCGGCAACACAGCTTTCAATTGATCCAAATCGGCATTCATAATGGCACGAACCGTTCCAAAACGCTTGAGAAGCGCCTTCTCCCGTGCAGTACCAATGCCGGGGATACCCTCCAGCGAAGACTTTTGCATACCCTTACTACGCAGCGCACGATGAAATGTGATGGCAAAGCGGTGTGTCTCCTCCTGGATTCGTCCGATGAGTGCAAACACAGCCGGTGTGGCCGAAATACCGAACTCCTGCCCTTCCGCGGTGATCAGCGCGCGAGTACGGTGATGATCATCCTTCACCATGCCGTAAAGCGGAATATGCAGGTCACGCTGTTCCAGTTGTTCCAACGCAACCTTCGCCTGCCCCTGGCCACCGTCGATCAGGAAAATGTCAGGCAGAGGCAGAAAGCTCTCGTCCCCTTCCAAGGCACGATCCAGCCGCCGGCCAAGCACCTCAGCCATTGCACCGTAGTCGTCACCGCCAATGGCTGTTTTGATTTTAAATTTTTTATAGGCACTTTTCAAGGGCTTTCCGTTGTGAAAAACCGTCATGGATGCCACCGGTTCGCTGCCGGCAGTGTTGGAAATATCATAGGCCTCCATCCGAATAGGTACAGTGGAAAGTCCCAGCATATCCTGTAACAGCTGCAGCGTTTTTCCGGTACGCTGCTCCACATCCTCGGCTTCTGCAAGCTCCAGTGCAGCATTATCCAACGCAAGCTGCACTTCTCTGCGTTTTTCACCCCGCTGAGGAAGCTGAACGACACACTTGGTGCCTCGCAAATCGGAAAGATAAGCCTCCATGGCCTGCTGATCTTCGATTTCGTGGGACAGGCAGATGGTTTTGGGAGCCCAGTTCAGCTTGGTATAGTATTGCTGCAGGAAGCTTTCCAGCGAATCGCCTGCATCACCCTCGTCCAGACCGTCCAGCAAAATCTTGGATCGATCCACCAGTATACCGCCACGGTAAGAAAGCCGCACGATACAGGCTCGACTGCCACGAACAACATAGCCCAGTGCATCGGTATCTGCGCCGCCTGTGACCACTGCGATCCGTGACTGACGAAGCTTTTGAATAGCTCGGATACTGTCTCGGTAAACAGCCGCCTGCTCGAAGAGCATTTCTTCGGCCGCCTGCTCCATTTTTACCTGAAGCTGCTCCTCCAACTCGCTGCTTTTGCCCTCCAACACCTGAATACACTGTCGAATAATATCCTGATAGGCCTCAGGGGATAATGCGCCGGTGCAGACGCCACAGCATTTTTTCATGTGCAGCTGAAGACAAGGTCGTTCCTTACCAATATCCCGGGGAAATTTCCGGGAACAACTGGGCAGCAGAAAGGTTTCGGACAGCAGCCGAATGGCCATATTGGCCGTTCCACGGCCGCCGTAAGGTCCAAAATACAGTGCATCATCCTTTTCTCGCCGTCCGGCTACCGAAAGCTTGGGATAAGGTTCTTTGCTGATACGAATAAAAGGATACCCTTTATCGTCCTTCAGCAAAATATTATATTTGGGTTTGTATTTTTTGATTAGTGTGTTTTCCAGCAGCAGAGCATCCAACTCGGAATTAGCAAATATTGTTTCAAAATAATCAATATTGGACACCATTCGCCGGGTCTTCAGCGTATGCGCTGCCAAATCAGCAAAATATTGGCTGACACGATTTCTGAGAGATTTGGCTTTACCAACGTAAATGACAACGCCCTCTTTGTTGTGCATCAGGTACACGCCCGGGAGCTGCGGCAGGCGGTGCGCTTTTTCCTTCAATTCTTCAAATGTCATAGCGCTACCTCCCGCCTGATAGTAAAAATGCGCCCCATGAAGGGCGCATTTATGTTCAGAAAGTTCCTATGAATTATTCGCCGAAATTACTCTCGATGAGGGCGCACAGTGCGTTAACCGCCTCTTCCTCGTCGGGACCTTCAGCAGAAATCACAATGTTGCTGCCCTTAGTGATGCCGAGAGACAGGACGCCCAGCAGAGACTTGGCGTTGACCTTGCGCTCAGCCTTTTCCACCATCATGGTGCTGCGGAACTCATTGGCCTTCTGGATGAAGAAAGTAGCAGGTCTGGCGTACAGGCCTACCTGATTAGTTACGGTGATTTCCTTCGAATACATAAAGCATCCTCGCTTCCATATTTCTAATGATGTATTTATAATACCAGAATCTTAGTAAAATGGCAATGATTATTTTCTGTCAAAGTACACAAAACCTACGGAAAAGTTTGTGGATTCCTGCGAAATCCGCAAAAAGTCCGATTATTTTTTCAGCGTGGCTATGGTCACACCGTCTTCGCCTTCTCCATAAATACCCAAACGATAGGACTTTACCTGAGAATGTTTTTTCAGGCAGGCCTGTACTCGCTGCCGCAAAACACCGGTTCCCTTTCCGTGAATGATACGGATGGTTTCCAGATGCAGCCGCACGGCATTATCAATAAATCGCTCCAGCTCCATAACGGCCTCGTCACCATTCTGTCCCCGCAGATCCAGCTCGGTGCTGTAAGTGCCGGGCGCAGCAAGCCGTACACTACCGGTGGCTTTGTGCTTTTCTTCCTTCTTGGGAACAAAATCTTCCATCAGCTGCAACTCCGAGGGCAGAACCTGAATTTTCAGGATACCTGCCTGCACCTTGACTTTTTCACCGGGTTTGGGCGTTTCCAGAACGGTGCCGCGGGTACGAGTGGATACGATTTCTACCGTATCACCGGCTTTCAGCGCGCGAGGCAGCGGCATGGCCTTGCGTTCAGCACGCTGGGCTGCATTTTTCTTTTCCGCTTCGGACAACGTTCCGCGGAATACCGCGCGTGCTGCTGCCAGATTGGCATCCTTGCCGTCAGCGGCCTCCTGTTTCAGCCGTTTTGCCTCTTCCAGAACCATTTCGCTAGCTGCACGGGCGTTGTCGATGATTTCTTTTGCTTTCAGCTTTGCATCATAGACCAGTTTTTCCCGTTCGGCCTCCAGGGTGGACAGGCGCTCCTGCGCCTTTTTGTTGGCAAGCTCGGCGTCGCGCTTCTGCTGTTCAGCCTGCGCAACCTTGCCTTCAAGCGCCTGCCGTTTTTCTTCCAGGCGGCTGATGACCTCTTCAAACCGCTTGTCTTCGGTCGCCACCAGCGCAGAGGCTTTGTCAATAATGCCGGTGTCCAGACCCAGTCGCTGGGAAATGGCAAAAGCATTGGATTTGCCGGGAACACCGAAAATCAGACGATAGGTCGGACGCAGGGTCTGCACATCAAATTCACAAGAGGCATTTTCCACGCCCGGTGTTTCCAGTGCAAAGACCTTCAGCTCGGCGTAATGGGTGGTCGCCGCCACCGTACAGCCTCGATCACGCAGTTCCTGAATGATGGCTCGGGCCAGAGCGGCGCCCTCCACCGGGTCGGTACCGGCGCCCAACTCGTCCAGCAGCACCAGTGTATGCGCCCCAGCTACCTCCACAACATCCACGATGGTGCGCATATGGCTGGAGAAGGTGGACAGGGACTGCTCGATGCTCTGTTCATCGCCAATGTCGGCCAGAATATGTTCATAAATGACAATCTGGCTGTTGTCACCCGCAGGGATTTGCAGACCGCACTGTGCCATGGCAGTCAGCAACCCCAGAGTCTTGATACCTACCGTTTTACCGCCGGTATTGGGACCGGTGATAATGACGGTGTCCACGCTGCCGCCAATGGTAAAGGTCACAGGCACAGCGGTATCCCGGTTCAGCAGCGGATGCCGTGCTTTTAGGATTTCGGTACGCCCCTTTTCCAGCAACTTGGGGCGGACACCCCGCATTTTATAGCCCAGCTTGCCACGGGCAAAGATGAAATCCAGCTTACAAAGGAGCTCGTAATCCTGTCGGATAGAACCTGCGTATTGGGCGGTATCGGCAGAAAGCTCTGCTAAAATCCGTTCAATCTCCGCCTTTTCCTTGCCGGTGAGAATACGAATATTGTTGTTTAGTTCCACAACGGCAGCAGGCTCCACGAACAGCGTAGCGCCGCTGGAACTGGTGTCATGCACCATACCAGGGAAGGTACTGCGATATTCCGCCTTAACAGGAACAACGAAACGACCGTTACGCTGGGTAACGATGTTATCCTGCAGCGCTTTGGAGTTACTGGAAGTGATCTTTGCCAGCACATCCCGCACCTTTGCAGAAGCCGTCCGGATCTGCCGACGGATCTGATACAGCTCAGAGCTGGCGTGATCGGAGATCTCTTCCTCCGAAACGATGGCATTTTCAATTTTGTCTTCCAAAAACTTGTTGCCTGTCAACAGGGTAAAATAGCCGTCCAGCGAGCTTTGCTGCTGGTCACGGCGTTCCTCACGATAGGCCTTGGTCAGTCGTGCCGCACGCAGCAACGCACCGACGGCAAGCAACTCCACCGGATTAAGAAAGCCGCCCTTCTCGGCACGCTCCAATGCATTGGAAATATCTTTTACACCGGAAAATGCAGGACTTCCCTGCAATCCGATCATACGAGATGCATCTTCGGTCTCTTCCTGCAGTTTTTCACACTGAGAAAGCACCACTTCAGGCCGCAGCTGTCGGCAAAGCTCTTTTGCCGGCGGAGTCGCTGCCTCAGCCGCCAGCAATTCTAAAATCTTGGGCAGTTCGATGGTCGCAAGCGACTTTTCCTGTAATGTCATAGTGTTTCACCTACACTTTTGTAAAAATCCAAAGTACGGAAGCCACGCTCCATACAGGCAAGG
>CAZVRM010000093.1:0-6359 GCA_964629605.1 uncultured Oscillospiraceae bacterium | reverse complement strand
TCAAGCTGGGCGACTATGACACCCTGCTGAAGGAGACCCAGAAGCTGGAAGAGCTGTATCTGGAGACCGTTATCCATGTTCCCGTCTGCCAGAACATCAACTACGAGCTGTTCGCTGACTTCATTGAGCTGCCCGTTAAGACCTACATCCCCGGCTTCGGTTGGGGCGCCATCTTCGGTGACATCGCTGAGTAATTTTCGCACAAGTCTCTGAATTTGCAAACCGAATACGCAATAGGAAGCCCTCGCGCCTTTGGCGCGGGGGCTCTTCTTTATCCGGTTAGCAGCGCATCGGCCAGTGTGTTGGCAAAAATCTTTGCTGCCGCCAGTGCCTCTTCCAGTGTGTTGCCGCAGGCGCCCACCTCCACCAGCATGGAGCCCTTCCGGATATGCTGGTTAAAGCGGCTGGCGCGAATAGACATGGGGCGCATGATGCCCGGATAGGTGCTGTTCAGACGGTCATGCAGCTGCGCCTGAAAAGCAAGATTGTCCCGCCAATGGTCGTGGGTCAGCCCGCCCGCATCGGTGCCGGTGACGAACATCAGCTGGGCAGTCTGCTGCCCGTCCACCTGGGCTGCCGTTTTGTAATAGGTGTTGCCCGAGGCGATGGCATCCCGGTGTACGTCGATGACCAGCTGGATGGTGGGATTTTGTGCCAAATGCGCCTGAATGTCCTTCAGCGCCCGATTATAAGAGCCGTTGTAGGCAGGGTAATCGTTGAGCGTCCGACTGTGAACTGCAGAAATACCCCGGGCGTTGAGAATATCGCAGATTTCCTGTCCTATCCGCAGCATATTGGCGCTGCTGTCGGTAGTGCGATAGTCACCGCTGGCAGCGTAGGTATGCCCGGGACTCTGGGTATAGGCCTCCGTGCCGTGGGTATGCATAATGAGCACCTGAACGCCCTCCGCGCCCAGGGTCACAGGGCTGTCTTTTTGCAGGAGGGAAGCCATGTCGATGGCATAATCGGTCTCGTTTTTGAAATAAACCGTCCCCGTGCCCTGATAATCGGACGGACTTGGCGTGAAAACCGGCTGGGGCGGCTGTTCGACGGTAATGACCGGCGCGGCGGCGGCAGAGCTTTCCGAGGTGGTGGGTAAAAAATCCACCAGCGGCAGGGGAAAGGCGGCAGGCTCGTCCGAAGCAGGCAGATCGGTTGGCGGCTGGGTTGTCGGAGAAAGCAAGCGCAGTACCAGCATCAGTCCGCCGCAGAGCAGGATCGTGGGCAGAGGAGAACGACGGGGCTGCTTTTTTCGTGCCGGCATGACTGCACCTCCAAGGGGAAATTTCTATCTCTATTCCTATTTCTTTTTTGGGAAAAGTATGCTATCTTAAGAAAAATGAAACAGGAAAGAGGCGACGATCATGCTGCAAGAACAGGCAAAGCATTTTTATTTGGAGGATCACTGCAACTGTGCGGAGGCCGTCCTGCTGGCGGCGAACGCAGCGTACAATTTGGGGCTGACCGACGACCAGTGCAAGCTGGTGGGCGGCTTTGGCGGCGGCGTAGGCTGTGGTATCACCTGTGGTGCGCTGCTGGGCGCTGTGGCTGCACTGGGTGCTGCCAAGATGGGTCGCCGTGCACAGGAGACCTATGGCTTCAACAAGGAGTGCGGTGATTTGGCACGGGAATTTCAGGCAAAGCTGGGTGATACCAACTGCTCGGTGCTGCGGAAGCTCCACGCCAATGAGAGCCAGCGCTGTCTGAAAACCGTACTGGCGGCCTGCGATGTGCTGGAAAGCCACTTGGCGGCAGCTGAACAGGAATAAAGGGTCGTTCTAACATAGATACTGCTCCATTTCGGCGGCGGTCATGTGACCCTGCAGCGCCAGATTGAGGGCGTAGCCCAGCACCTTGGCGCATTTTGCCACCTGCAAGTCAATGTCCTTGGGAGAAACCAGCATCCCCGCATCGGGGGTGCTTTTTTCGTCCAGCCGCCCGTCCGGAACCAGTTCCATCGCCAAAGTTCGTGCCTCCACCACGGTAGGAACGCCCAGCGCGATCACCGGGACGCCCATGGTGTGTGCGTTCAGCTCCTGCCGGGGATTGCAGGCGCCGCTGCCCGGTGCAATGCCGGTGTCCGACAGCTGAAAGGTGCGGCACAGCCGCTCCAACGATCGGGAGGCCATGGCATCCACAGCAATGATAGCAGAAGGCTCTACCCGCTGGGCAGCGCCCCGAAGGATCTCGGCGGTTTCTATGCCGGTGCTGCCCAAAACCCCTGCCGCCAGCGCACACACCGGACGCAGATGGCCAAACTCCCCGGGCATCACCTCGATCAGATGTCGGGTGACCATCAGGTGCTCCAGGGTCATGGGTCCCAACGCATCGGGGGTCAGCGCCCGGTTGCCCAGTCCGGCCACCAGAACGGTGCCCTTGGCAGGCAGCATCGGCCGCAAAAGCTGTGCCAGCACGGTGGCGGAACGAAAGATCCACTGGCTGTCCGACAGCGCCTCGGGCTCCATCTGGGCGGTGAGATACTGTCCGCGAGGCCTGCCCAGCGCCTGCTCTCCCCGGCTGTCGGTGACCACGATCCGGTGGATGGACAGGGGCGACTGCCGCCACTGACGGTTTTCCACACCCGGCAGAGGCTGCTCTGACAGGTCTTCCAGACGCTCCAACGCCAGATCGGTTCGCTTTTCAAACATAAAAAGCCCTCCAAATAGGAATTTTTTGTTAGTTTCCGCCGAAAGCAAAAAAATATGTAAATTTACACTTGCTTTTTTGTATAAGGAATGGTAAAATACCTTTGCTGTAAATTCGCTGTAAGGGAGGTCAGAGTCGTGCCCAACATTAAGTCTGCTAAGAAGCGTGTCCTGGTCAGCAAGGTCAACAACGCGATGAATCGCGCTGCTAAGACCGAGATGAAGACCATGATCAAGAAGTTTGAAGCTGCTGTCGTCGCCAACGAAGGCGTTGATGCCGCTTATAAGACTGCTATCAAGACCATCGATCAGGGTGTTGCCAAGGGTATTATCCACAAGAACACTGCTGCTCGTAAGAAGAGCCAGCTCACCAAGAAGCTGAACGCTGCTCAGTAATCTCAAATAGCACAATGAAGCCGTTTCCCAGATGGGAAACGGCTTTTTTCGTGCATAAAAAAGCCCCCTCTTTTGAGGGGGCAAAGTCTTACTTGGTGAAATAGTCCTTGATCTCAGCCAGCTTTTCGGGGATACCGATGAACTGAGGGCACTCGGCGGAGCAAGCACCGCAGCCCAGGCACTTTTCGGCGTCCTTGTCCAGACCGTCGGCCAGATAATCCTCCTTGGCGGCCTGATACAGACCCCACACCTTGGCCCGGTTATAGGCCTTGAAATGCTGCTGGGGACGGATGCCCTGCGGACAGACGTTGCAGTAGGCACAGCCGCTGCAGTACAGCTCGGACAGACCCTTCAGCTTGTCGTTGGTGGCCTTGTAAGCCTGACGCTCCTCGGGGGTAACAGAAGCGGCGGCCTCGGCGACGGCAACGTTCTTTTCCACCATCTCGATGGACTGCATACCGGACAGTGCTAACGATACGGCATCGTAGCCCAGCACGAAGCGCAGCGCCAGCTCTTCGGCAGATTGGGCAGGTGTGTCATACAGCTTGCGGAAGTCCTCGCCACCGGCAGAGATCATGCCGCCTGCGATGGGGCCCATGACCATGATGCCCATGCCGCGGTCGGCCAGCTCGGCCATGACTTCTTCGTTGGACTGGTCGATCAGATTGTACTGGCACAGCAGGGTGTCAAAAATGCCGTGGTCGGCGATGTCCACCATCACCCGGGGTGCATCGTGGAAGGAGAAGCTGATATGGCGGATCAGACCCTCTTCCTTGGCCTTGAGCATATCCTTGTCCATTTCCATCTTCTTGGCGTGCTCAAACTTCTGAGCGTTAAGGGCGTGCATATGGTAAAAGTCCAGATAATCGGTGTCCATCAGCTTGAGGGTGTGCTCCAGCTTGCGGCGGAAGTCACCGGGCTGCTGCACCTCAGAGGGAGGCAGCTTGGAGGACAGATAGATCTTGTCGCGGAAATCGTGGACGGCCGTGCCTACCAGCCGCTGGTTGTCCCGGTTGGTGTAGCCCCAGGCGGTGTCAAAAAAGTTGATGCCCAGTTCATAGGCACGGTGGATGATGGGGATGCACTTTTCGTCGTCGCAGCGCTTCTGGTCGCCTTCGCCGATGGAGGGCAGACGCATACAGCCAAAGCCCAGACGGGAAACCATGGGGCCGTTTTTGCCAAACTGCTTGTATTGCATACGAAAAACCTCACTTTTGGTTGATATTGCAACCATTATATCATGAAAATTTCAAAAAAGATACCCAAAACGGCAGAAATATGATACTATATAAGAACTCTGTATTCGGGAGGAACTTATGACTGAATTGTTCCGTGAACATTACGATAAAGATGCCCTGCGCGCCATCCCCGTTCTGACGTTGGCACACGTGGGCGACAGCGTTTATGAATTGCTGGCCCGGTCTGCCGTGGTGGCAAGAGGGGGACTGAAGGTGGTGGACGCGCACCGTCAGACGGTGGCATTGGTAGCCGCCCCGGCACAGGCTAAGGCCATGGAAGCCCTGCTGCCATGTCTTACCGAGGAGGAGCACGGCTTTTTTGCCCGTGGCCGCAACGCCAAACCTCATTCCACCCCCAAGCACTGCACGCTTCGGGAGTATGCCTACGCCACCGGACTGGAGTGCCTGTTTGGTGCCCTGTACCTTAAAGGTGATACCGAACGAGTGCAACAGCTGTGGCAGCAGGTGTTGGAGGTGCTGGCATGAAGGCGCGTTTGGACAAGGTGCTTGCCACCTGCACGCTGATCTCCCGCACCGATGCCCAGTCTGCCCTTAAGGCTGGACGGGTGACGGTGGACGGCGCTGCCGTTCGTGACGGCAAGATCAAGGTGGATTCCGATGCCCAGACCATCCTGCTGGACGGCAAGCCGGTGGAGGGCGACGGCTTCGTCTATCTGATGCTGTATAAGCCGGTGGGCGTGCTGTCTGCCACCGAGGATAAAAAGGGCGCCACCACCGCCATGGATCTGTTGCCCGAGGAGTACCGCAAGGCGGCGCCCGGCGTGGTGGGTCGTCTGGACAAGGATGCCGAGGGGCTGCTGCTGCTGACCTCCAACGGTGAGCTGAATCATCGGCTGACCTCCCCTAAGCGCCACGCGGACAAGCTGTACCGGGTGACGCTGGACATCCCTGCCACGGCAGAGGATGTGCAGGCCTTCCGGGAGCCTATGGATCTGGGGGATTTTGTCACCCAGCCTGCGGGACTGGAGCTGCTGGAGGACGGTCGGGTGTGCATGGTGACCCTCCGGGAGGGCAAATTCCACCAGATCAAGCGGATGTTTGCCCACCAGGGCAAGACGGTGCAGACCCTGAAACGGCTGGCCATCGGCCCGCTGAAGCTGGATGAAACACTGGGGGAAGGTGACTGGAGAAGTCTGGAAAAAGCAGAAATTCTGGAACTTTTGACCATCGCTGACATGATGTAGAAAAAATCGACAAAAAATTTGAAAATTCTTGTTGAAAAAAACAAAGAGATGCGTTAAAATAAACATAATCCAATGCAAGATTTTAGGAATATTACATAAAGGGTGATCATTATGGCAGCCAGACTGTTTCAGAGTATCCTGCTGGAGATCAAAAATAAGATTCCGTTTATCCTGGGCATCGTTGATGCCACCGGCAACATCATTTCCTGTACCGAGCTGCGCTTCATCGGTGAGAACGTAGAGGCCGCCGAGGAATTCTTCGCCAGCGGCATGGACGAGGGTGAGTGCGGCGGGTATACCTTCCGCAAGCTGGACGGCTATGACAACGGCGCAGAATATGCCGTCTTTGCCGGTCAGAGCGGTGAAAATGCAGCCATCGCCTGCAATATCACTGCCGTTGCCATCAACAACAGCAAGTCCCTGTACGACGAAAAGCACGATAAGGCCACCTTCATCAAGAAGATCATTCTGGACAACATCCTGCCCGGTGACATTTACATCAAGTCCCGCGAGATGCAGTTCCAGAACGAGAGCAAGCGTGTGGTCTATCTGATCCACATGGAGCAGAAGCAGGACGTTGCCGTGGTGGAGATGCTGCACAAGATCTTCCCCGACCGTCAGCGTGACTTTGCCATCACCATCAACGAGACCGAGGTGGTGCTGGTGAAGGAGCTGCGCTCCAACGACGTGAAGGAGATCAACAAATACGGCAAGCAGATCGACACCGGCGTTTCCGAGGCCGGAATCGACCACGTGGTGGGTATCGGCTCTGTGGCCAACCAGCTGAAGGACATCGCCCGCTCCTTTAAGGAGGCACAGGTGGCGGTGGAGATCGGCCGCGTCTTTGACGAGAACATCACCATGATGAGCTATGA
>CAZVRM010000092.1:0-6422 GCA_964629605.1 uncultured Oscillospiraceae bacterium | reverse complement strand
GCCGCTGCCCTCAGCGGCCCGTGTCCTTTGGTAAGCACAAATCTGACTTTTTTGATACGCTGAGACCGGCCGAAGGCCGGTCTTGGCATTCTTTTCGTTTATCCCAGCAGAACATCGCTGACAAGCATCAGGCAAAAGCCCACCAACAGCATATAGGTAGCGCCCCGCTCTCCACCGTGTGCATGGGTCTCGGGAATCATTTCGTCAGAGATGACGTACAGCATGGTGCCGCCGGCAAAGGCCAGCGCAAAGGGCAGGATCGCCGAAGCCAAGTGCACTGCCAGATAACCAATCAGTGTACCCACCACCTCCACCAATCCGGTAACGGTGGCGCAGACGAAGGTTTTTCCGGGCTTGACACCTGCCGCCAACATGGGGCCGATGATGACCATACCCTCCGGGATATTCTGCAGTGCGATTCCTCCGGCGATCAGGATAGCCTGCGACGCGTCGCCCGAACCGAAACTGACGCCCGCCGCAATGCCCTCGGGCAGATTATGGATGGCAATGGCGGCGACGAACAGCAGTACTTTACTGAGATTGGCGTTATGGTGCTCCTCGATTTCATCGCCCATCAGACGGTGCAGGTGGGGTACAACTTTATCCACCACATTCAGACACAGCGCTCCGGCAAAAATTCCGGAAACCGTAGTAACCAGACCCCATTTCCCACCGTATTCCACTGAAGGGAGAATCAAGCCCAGGACAGCGGCCGCCAGCATCACACCGGCAGCAAAGGACAGCACCAAATCAGAAAACTTATGTGAGATTCCTTTAAACACAAAGCCCAGCAATGAGCCGAAGATGGTTGCACCACCCACACCCAGTGCGGTAATCAGTACCATTTCCATAGCATACACCTCCGGCAATCCCTATTTTAACGGAACGACAGCGTATCCCTCACTGCTGTCACCATGAATTTTCACGCCAAACACCTTTTGCGGCAGTGCCTGTGCCAAAAACGCTTCGGGTGTGCCACAAAAACAAACGGTACCGCTGTCTACAGCCACGATGTGTCGGGCGTACTGCAGCACCTCCGGCAGCTCGTGCATAACTACAAGAAAAGTCTTCCCTGTTTCCCGGCACAGACGCTTCAGCAGCTCCAAAAAGGCGAACCGACTCTCAGCATCCAGATGAGCCGTCGGCTCATCCAGTACCACCAGCGGCGTATCCTGCGCCAGTGTCATGGCAAAAAAGGCTTTTTTTCGTTCACCGCCGGAAAGGGTATCCACCGCAGCTTCTGAAAAGGCTTCCAGTCCTACGACTTTCAGCGCCCAATCTGCTTTTTCCCGATCCGCCTGTGAAAGTGCACCCGAAAAAGGTGTGTAGGGTGTCCGTCCAAAAGATACCAGTTCCCGGACAGTCACCTGCGGCAAAGGCAAATCCTGAGGCAAGTATGATAACTTTACAGAGCGCTCTGCATAAGAAAATTTACGAATATTTTCCCCATCCAGCAGGATCTCGCCCGCATAATCGGATTTCTCTCCTGTCAGGCAGCGAAGCAAGGTGGTTTTTCCCATGCCGTTCCGTCCGACGATGGCTGTGATGCCGCCCTTCTCCACCGTGAAAGAAGCACTTTTTATAATATTTTTCCCACGATAGGAAGCGCTGACATTTTGAAAAATCAGGCTCACAGACGGTTCCTCCTTTGCAGCAGCAGAACGAAAAAGAAAGGCGCACCCAACAGGGCTGTGATGATACCCGCCGGGATCTCCGAAGGCGCAAACAGTACCCGCCCCAACAGATCGGACAAAATCACAAGGGTGCCGCCCAGCAGTGCCGCTGCCGGAAGCAGCTTGCGCACATCGGAAGTCCCTGTCAGCCTTCTGGCAATATGGGGGATCATCAGACCCACAAAGCCCAAAAGTCCGGCAAAGGACACAGCGGCAGCCGCCGATGCACTGGCAAAAACCAGCGCCAGCGTGCGCAAAAGCTTCGCGCGAACACCCAAACTGTGCACCAGATGGTCACCAAGACATAGCAGATTGAGCCTTCCCGCCAATAGCATTGCGGCAGCAAATACCGTCAGGATCAGCACGGCAGGCAATAATAGCTGCGAAAAAGTGACGCCGCCCACGCCCCCTACCGAAAAATAGGTGTAGGACACCGCCAGATCGGGATACCGGAACCGCAGCAGTGACGTAGCTGCGTTGAGCAGCGTGGAAACTGCCACACCGGCCAGCACAATGGTCACCCGGGAGCCACCGGCTCTCCGGGCAATCAGAACGATCAGCAGTGTGCAGGCAAACGCGCCTGCAAAAGCCATCAGCGGCAGCCAGCGATAGGCCATGGGCACAAAACACATGGCTAACACCATGGCAAAACCGGCTCCGGCATTGACACCGATTATGTTGGGCCCTGCCAGCGGATTGTTTGTGGCCGTCTGCAGCAGCACACCGCTGACTGCCAACCCCATACCCGCCAACAAACAGGCAGCAACATGGGGCAGCCGCACCACCCACAGGATCTGGGACTGCGGCGTTTGCCCGCCGGGCTGCAGCAGACCGTCTATGACCTGCTGCAAAGTGAGCGCAGCACTGCCGCAGCGCAGTCCCAAAAGTGCCGAAAAAGCTGTCAAGCTCATCAGCATTACAAGTATGATCCAATAAGGTTTTTGTTTGGTTTTATTCACCAAGCTTCAACTCCGGATACAACAATTTTGCCAGCAACTCATAAGCCTCTGCCCAGCGGGCATTCGGCTTGAAGTGAAACAGATCTTTTTGTAAAAAAGTATAATTTCCCCGCTTTACAGCGGTCAGCTCCTTCCATCCATCCTGTGCGAACAGCTCATTGATGTAACCAACGGCGGCCTGCTCGCTGCCCATGGTGGTCAGGAAAATATGATCGGGATCCTGCAGCAGGATTTCCTCCAGCGAAAGGCCATCCAGCAACACTTGTGCTTCATCAGCAATGTTGTGTGCCCCCAACTCATCCAGCATGATGCAAACAAAATTGTCAGGCGCACGCTTGGCCTTAGTGGCGGAATACTGGCTGCCCGCCCGAATGAACAGGATGTCTTTTGGCTGGCTTTCCTGCGCCCGAACCGCCGCCAGAATCTCGTCAATGCGCGTCTTGACCGCGGTGCCGCAGCTTTCATAAGCCTGAGCGTCGCCGGTGATCTGGGTGCAGATCCGGAGCATGGACAGGTAATCGGAAAAGGTATCCACCCGGAACAGCGCAGCAGGGATTCCTGCCTGTCGCAGCAGGCCGCAGGCTTCCACCTGTGCGTCAATATCCGCCGAGCCAATGACAAAATCAGGCTGAGCTGCCAGCAGCAGCTCCATATCGATGGTTTTTCCGGCGCCATCATCCACCAGCGGTGTTCCCGCCGGTGCAAAGCCACGCTCCACACTCTCCCCTACCGTCACCGAAACCGTACCTCCGGCAAGATTCCAAATCTCAGCGTAAGAGGAAAACAGCACCGCTACCTTTTTTGGTTTTTTATCCAGCGAAACCGTATTGTTTATATCATCTGTAAAGGAAATAGACTTTTCAGCAGAATTCACTGCTGCAGAGCAGGCGCTCAGCAGAAACAGTGCGGTCAAAAGGAATATAAGCCAGGTTCGTTTTTTCATTTACTCAGGATTTCCGTCTTACGCTCCAACAGGTCATTCCCTTCCAGCATCCTGCAGGCTTCCGCAAAGCCAATGCGTGCAACCGTATCAGCGAAGCGTTCACCGGCAACACCCTGCTCCCTAAACAGCAGGATCAGCTTTTCCACGGTTTCGAGCACTTCCTGTTCTTCCAAAAACAGTTTGTCGATAGGCTGTCCATGTGCCACTTCCTTACCCCAGCGGCCACCCAGATAGATGCGGTAACCGTTGATGTACTGATCGGTCACATGGAAGGGGCACTTACCCACGCAGCGGCCGCAATGCTTGCAGCGCTCCGGATCAATGGAGATTTTTCCATTTTCCAGATGTGCCACATGAACGGGACAGGCCTTCTCCAGCTGACAGGCCTTGCAGCCACGGCATTTTTCTCCATCCACCACAGGGATGCGCTGACCCACGATGCCCACGTCGTTCAGATCGGGCTTGACGCAGTTGTTGGGACAGCCGCCCACAGCGATTTTGAACTTATGGGGCAGCGCAACGGCGCGGTAGCCCTCATAAAACTGCTTATGGATCTTTTCTGACAGGCCGTAGGTGTCGATCAGACCAAACTGACAGGTAGTGCCCTTACAGGACACCACGGGACGAACCTTTTTACCCGTGCCGCCGGTGACCAGACCAAACTGCGCCAGATACTCCTGCATGGGCTGGATATTTTCATAAGGAACGCCTTGAATTTCAATGGTAAGCCGAGTGGTCATGGCAGCTTCTCCAGAGCCGAACCGTTTGGCGGCTTCGGCAATGGCTGCCATTTTTTCCGCGGTGATTTTGCCGTTGACAGTAATGACACGGAAATTAAAGTGATCCGCCGTGCGTTTATCCCACAAACCGCCCATGCCCTTGATCCGGGCTACCTCTTCGGCAGGCAGGCTGCAGCGCACCTTGTTAGGGTCTACCGTAAAGACGGGGGCATTTTCATTGATTTTCATAAAAGACCTCCTGATGTCTTTTTTATCGTGCCGGATTCAGTATAGCTTATCCCGCTGCACCTGTCAATTTCGCTTTATTGACATATGTCAGAAACGGCGTGTAATACGGCCATCACGATCATGACTACAGCAAAGGCCACACCTGCTGCTGTCATCACTGATTCCAACCGGATAGATACGAAAACACCGCTGTTTCCTCCGGGAAACCAGCGGTGTTTCTTTATCCTATGGTATTATTTCCATGCAGCGAAATATCGTGCGATCTCTGCCATACGGCTCTCCTGTTTGACCGAGAAGGGGCAGCGGCTCTCACAATGCCCACATCGCAAACAGGCATCGGACTTGACCGAAAGCTTGGTGTAATGGTTGGCGGCGATCTGATCGCCCGCCAGCGCAAGGTCATAATATTTGTTCGCCAAACCAATGTCGATGCCGGCCGGGCAGGGCTGGCAGTGGTTGCAGTACACGCAGGTGCCGGTGATCTTGTCAGCAGTAAAGGTGCCGATCACCGAATAATCCTTCTCCTCCGACGTGGCTTCTAAAAACTTCAGCAGTTGTTCCAGATGCTCCAGAGTCTGAACACCGGGAACGGCTGTCAGCACACCGGGACGATCGATGGCATACTGCAGGCACTGGCTGTGGGTCAACACCTCGCCAAAGGGAGAATGTTCCGCGCTGAGCAGCTGTCCGGCAAAGAAGGGCTTCATCACAGAGATGCCCACGCCCTCCCGCTGACACCGTTGGAACAACTCCATGCGTTCCCTGACCGTGCCGATGCCGTATTCGTCTCCTTTTTCAAAATCGTAGGCCGGGTTGATGGAAAACATCATCATATCAACCATGCCGGTGTCCAGAATCCGGTTGGCCACTGAAGGTGTATGGGAGGAAAAACCGATGTGTCGGATCGCCCCCGCTGCCTTCAGTTCCTTCAAATATTCTACCAAGCCAATCTCCAGCAGCTTGTCGAAATCCTCATCCTCATCTACGCAATGCAGAAAACCGAAATCTGCATAATCGGTACCCATAGTCTCCAACTCCCACCAAAAGGTCTTTTGGATGGTCTCAAAGTCCCGGCACCAGCCGTATTCGCCGTTTTCATCATAAACCGCGCCGAAGTGACATTGGAGAAACACCTTTTCCCGACGGCCTTTGATTGCCCGTCCAAAGGGCGCGTAGACCGCACCACCGGCACACAGGTCAAAAAAGTTGATACCGTGGTCGATGGCCTTGGAAATGATGGCCTCGATCTCCTGCGGCGGCGTATTCTGAATTCCGCCCATACCCAGACCTAAAACACTGAACTTTTCGTGAGGTGCACCGTGCGGCAGCTGTCTGTATTCCATAACGCTCCCTCCATGCTTTGTTGCCTTAGCGTTGCTTTCATCATACTGCTTAAAGCAAACTCCAAGTCAAGGCAAACTTTACTTCATCAGCTCGTCGGTCAAGCGCAGGATCTCCGGGGCAATTTTCTGTCGCTCCTTCTTCAAAATCCGATTATAGACCGGGTAAGCCAATGCCACCAGAACAATGCCCACCAGACCCACGGGAATGCCAATAACCATTGCCGTCCCGCCCAGAAAACCGGACAGATCGGTCATGGCAAGGCTCATGCCCGTCCCCAGGATCAACGAACCCACTACACCCAGCGCGATCGCCCAGGACTGAGCCTTTTGAACGTTCTGCCGATCCAGCTTGCGCAGCTGCTCCATTTTATCTTCTTCCGGCGCAGCATATTTTTTACGGATGTTCCGAATCTCCTGCTGCTGCTGAGCGGAATAGGTATATCGAAAGGTTTCTTTATTTTCTTCCATCATTCTTTATCTCCTCGATTTCTTTCGTGGTCCTGGCGATCATGTAACTGGACAGGCCGATCACCACC
>CAZVRM010000091.1:0-6539 GCA_964629605.1 uncultured Oscillospiraceae bacterium | reverse complement strand
CCCGCATTGGTCAGCTGCGGCACCATGGAGGAGCACAATGTGCTCACCGCCGCCTGGACGGGTATCGTCAACAGCGAGCCGCCCATGACCTATGTCTCCATTCGTCCCCAGCGTCATTCTCATAGTATTATTAAGGAGAAGGGCGAGTTTGTCATCAACCTGCCCACCGAGGCCATCGTGAAGGCCACCGATCTGTGCGGCGTGAAATCCGGTCGGGATGTGGACAAGTTTGCTCTGGCAGGATTGACAGCGGAACCTTCCAACCTGGTTGGTGCGCCCGGCATCGCTGAATGCCCGATTTCTCTGGAGTGTAAAGTTCGTGAGGTTACCAGCCTGGGCAGTCACGATATGTTCCTTGCGGACATTGTCGCCGTGGATGTGGATCCCAAATATGTGGATGAAAAGGGCGCGCTGCACATGGAAAAAGCCGGTCTGCTGGCCTATGCCCACGGTGCTTATTTCGGTCTGGGCAAGCAGCTGGGCACTTTTGGCTTCTCGGTGCGGAAAAAGCCCCTGAAAATGGGCAGAAAGCCTGCAAAAAAGAAATAAATTTGGCAAAAACCCTTGACTGTAAACCTGCTTCATACCGTACAATGACGGTAAAGGAGGTGTCCTTATGACCATTAAAGAGCTGGAAACCCGTTGCGGCTTGGATCGGGCCACCATTCGATTTTATGAAAAGGAAGGGTTGTTGGCCCCTGTGCGAAAGGCCAACGGCTATCGGGATTATTCGGAAGAGGATGCGCTGACACTGGAAAAGATCGCCTTTCTGCGGCAGCTGGGTCTGTCGCTGGAGATTATTCGTGCCGTCCAGAGCGGCGAGCTGCCCTTGGGGATCGCTCTGGAAAAGCAGGACGAGCAGCTGCTGGCCCGGCAGATGGAGGCCCAGCAGGCCCTGCGAATCAGCCGCGCCATCCGAGCGGAGGGTGCAAGCTATCAGACTTTACAGCCAGAGAAATACAAGTCGCAGCTTCCTGCAGATATCTATTCTGAAATGATAGCGCACGGAGAAAAGCAGGAATCGGCTGCTGGGTATTTCTGGCGCAGAGTCTTGGCGCGGTGCTTGGATTTGACCTGCTATCAGCTGCCCTATGCCCTTTGGATGCTATTGCTGGCAGGGGTGGGGTGGTGGACGATGTATGATATGTTTCGTCTGACCGGGTCGCTGTGGATCGGCCTTTCAGTGGTGATACTGGAGCCGCTGCTGCTTGTAAAATGGGGGACTACCCCGGGTAAGCGCGTGATGGGACTGCGTCTGCAGTACCGTTATACCAGAGGCTCAGGCACGCCTACCTATTTGGAAGCGATGGGGCGCACTGCACAAATGTTCCTCCGGGGTTGCGGACTGGGGCTTCCGGTAGTACACCTGTTTTGTCAGGTGCAATTTTGGCTGCGCTGTCGCAGGAAGGAAGAACAGCCCTGGGATGAAACGTGGGAATACACTGTAACAGACCCGCTGTTACATCTGCGCTATGCCACATACCTTGTGAGCGCTGGCCTGCTTTATTTGATGATTACAAAAATGACAGCGGCGCTGCTGCCATAAAAATCGCCCCGCCGAATCTCGGACTGTTGACAACTACGCAATATGTGGAAAATGTTAATGATTTGATGCATTACCAAACAGGAAATGGATGTTTTCTGTTGGAGGAAAAAGGTAGCTGGTTTCATCACGGTTGTGCAAAGGAAATTTGTCATTGGAAATTAGGGTTATATCCAATGGCGGATTTTGAAATCGTGGAAGATTCGAATGGACATGTGGAAGCCGTGGAGATAAATTCCGCAGGAAAAAACCAAAAATGTTGGGATGTAGCATTGATGCTGGATGCATTATTGTTAGCGGATAGAGATATATCGCTGTATCAAATTTCAAAAACTCATAAAACATTGAATGAGGCCTATGCTACGCAAAAGATTATGGATTGTTGGGTAAATCAATGGCACATAATGTGTAAGGGTTCGAAAATTACTATAGAATATCAGAAGTGATTGGTATAGATAAACACAGCTTTTAGGTTTTCAATTTTGCGGAGAAAGGACATAAAATGAAAAAAGAATAGTATGTTGGCGAATGCTGTTCGGTTAGCGCACCACTGTCATTGCGAGGCCCGCTTTACGGGCCGTGGCAATCCGTTTCTCCTTCATAAGATGCGGATTCCCACGCAAAAAGCCACCCATTTGGGCGGCTTTTTGCTCGGAATGACATAAATTGTGCTGTGTTTTCTTAACCGAACAGCATTGGTATGTTGGCTTATTGTTTTATCGCTTATGTCCCATGCGATTGTACCGTTTGCTGGCGAACTGAGATCTGAAAAAATCTTGGTTGAAAAGGTAGAGAATGTGGACGGTGGTGTTTTCTATTTCCTTAGGACGGATGAAAAGACTATCAATGCAATCTATTTCGAAAACGGAACGATTGACTTCAGCCTTGCTTATGTAGGAGAGAAAACGGTAGAACATGCTGAATTATCTTTAGTCGAACTGAGATTAACGAGTGATGATATGACAGATAGAGCTGTGTTTATCTAAGCAGTCCCGCCGGAAATTTCCCGGCGGGACTGCTGTTTTTTTACTTACTTTTCTTCGGGCTTGTCAGCGGCAGGAGGCGGGGGAGGAGCCTGCTCCCTCTTCTTCCGCAGGAAGGAGAGCTTCTTGCCCTTGCGCAGGAAGTGGATGACCACAACGATGACCACCAGCCAGATCACCAGCCAGATAGTACGGCTGACCCAGTTGCGGGCAAAGCGCAGTGCGAACCGCTCCAGATCGTCCACAAAGTTGTTGGTGCCCGTTTTGAAGGCCTCCACCAGCTTGGCGCCAAAGCCGATGACCGGCTGCTCCTGCTCGGTGAGCGCATAGACCTCTTCCAGATTGACTTCCACGGTGGCATAATCCACCAGTGCGTCATATTTCCGCAGTGTGCCGGTGAGGCGCTCGATCTGCAGCTCGGTTTCGGCAATAGCTGTTTCCAGCGTGATGATGTCGTCCATCACGTCGGCCTTAGCCAGCAGCTCCTGCAGCCGCTCCAGCTTGGTACGCTGGGTCACCAGACGGGATTCGGTGTCGTAATAGGCTTCGCTGACATTTTCGGTGGTGTGGCGCTGGCTGTTCACCTGTGCCAGCTGGCCCACCTTGCCGCAAAACTCGCTGTATCTGGCCGAAGGCACTCGCACAACATAATAAGCGCTGCGGTAGGGGTTGTAGTTGTTCAGCTCGCTGGTTTCAAAATAGCCGCCCATCTCGGCCACCAGCTGTTCCAGCCCAGACACTGCCGCGTCAAAGCCGGTGGACTCCAGATACAGGTAGCCGCGATAGATCATCTTGACATTTTCCGGCAGGGTGGAGGACACCGTGGTGCCGGTGGTGCCGTTGCTGCTGGTGCTGCTGCCGCTGACATAGGACGGTGACTCGGTGGAGTAGTCAAACCCCATCTCGGGCTTTGCAGAGTCGGCCGATGTGATGGAGTCAAAAGCCGCGCCGTTCATAGCCGTGTCACTGGATTGGGCGCCGCAGGCCGCCAGACTGAATAACAGGATCACAGACAACAGAATGGATAATGCTTTTTTCATAAAGAATCCCTCCTTGCTTGGCGTTGTATACCTATATAGACCGTATTTTACAGAAAAAGTTCCGGAAAGACCGGAACTTTTTTCATTTTTTAGCCCTGTGTGGCAAAATAAGCCACACCGTACAGCAGGCCGCTCCACACCAGGCTTGCCACCGTAAAGATAATAAAGGGGAGCAAATAACGGAACAGCCAGTTGTTTCGGTGGGCAGTCTCCTGCTTTTTCTTCTGGTGGCGGTAGTAAAGATAACCGACCAGCAGGGGAGGAGCATAAATAATCACATAGGTAAGGATATAAATCATTTTTTGTACCTGCCATCTTGCAATGTTTTGAATTTACCTATATTATAACGGAAAAGGAAGAAGGTGTAAAGTATGAAAGCGCATTTTATGGGTCTGGCACTGGAGCAGGCGGAAAAATCCCGAGCACAGGGAGAGGTGCCGGTGGGCTGTGTTATCGTCAGGGACGGTGTGGTGATCGGTGAGGGCTATAACCGTCGGGAGACCGACAAGACCGTGCTGGGGCATGCGGAACTGATGGCCATGAGACAGGCCGAGCAGGCCATCGGGGACTGGCGGTTGTCTGACTGCACCCTGTACGTCACGCTGGAGCCTTGCCCCATGTGTGCCGGCGCCATTCTCAACGCTCGGGTGGGCACGGTGGTATGCGGCGCTACCGATACCACCTTTGGCGCTTGCGGCGGTGTGATGAATCTGTTTGAAGAGGCGTTTGGCTACAAACCCAAACTATACAAGGGAATCCGGGCGGAGGAATGTTCCCGCCTGCTGACGGATTTTTTTGAAGAAGTGCGAAGAAAATAATCAAAAGACGGCCGGATGGCCGTTTTTTTAGCACTCCCGGAGTTTGTTTACAAATTAGATGGGCAAAGTTACCAATCTGTTCACAATTTTTTTGGAAAAACTATTGACAAACCCGGGGAAACAGGTAGAATAAACTTAGCACTCAGGAAGAAGGAGTGCTAAAACGAAAGGAGGAACGGTCATGGAGCTTCCCGAAAGAAAAAAGCGTATTCTGAAAGCCATCGTGGAAAGCTATATCGACACTGCCGAGCCGGTTGGCTCCAAGACGCTGGTAAACAGCTTTGATGGGCCGATCTCCTCCGCCACCATCCGCAATGAAATGAGCGAGCTGGAGGAACTGGGCTTTTTGGAAAAGCCTCATGTGTCCGCCGGACGCATCCCGTCCTACGCCGCCTACCGCCTGTACGTCAATGAACTGATGGAACGGCACCGGGTGGCCACCGACGAGCTGGAAGCCATGCGTCTGATGATGCAGACCAAAATGCGAGAGATCGACAACATCATGGTCAGCGCTTCCAAGGTGCTCTCTGAGATGACCCAGCACACGGCGGTGTCCATGATTTCCCGCACCGGCGGCAGTCAGGTGAAAAAGTGCGAACTGATCGATGTGGACGGCGGTTATACCTACGCGGTGGTGCTGGTCACCGGCAGCGAGGTGAAAAACAAAATGCTGCGGCTGAGCCAGCCGGTGGAGCCTGCGACGGCAGCCGTACTGAGCACGGCCATCAATCTGGCACTCAGCGAGCGGCGGCTGGAGTATCTGCTGCCTTCGGTGCAGCAAAGCATAGGCGGCAGCTCGGCGGTTTATCAGATGACATCCGACATTCTGGATTTTATCCGTGCCACCGAAGCCGGCGGCAAATCGGAAGTCTACATTGACGGCACAGCCCGTCTGCTGGACAACCGGGAATATCAGGACACCCAGCGTGCCCGGGAGCTTCTGGAGTACTTCTCCGACCGCAACCGGGTGGGCGAACTGCTGGAGCAGGAAGAGGACGGCGGTTTGGTCAAGATCCGCATTGGCCCCGAACTGCAGGATCCCAGTATGCGTGACGCCAGTGTGGTGTTCACCAGCTATCAAATTGACCAAAATACCCGAGGCATCGTGGGCATCATTGCCCCGGCTCGCATGGACTACGCTGACGTGTGTGCAAAGCTCGCGGCCTTTACACAGGCTGTGGCAGGCGTCACCGGAACAGGAATGAAACGTTTGAAGGATACAGGTGAAAGCGATGAGCGAAGAGATCAAGAATCAGACCGAAGAACAGGCCGTTGAAACGGGCGAGACCCAGGAGCCTGTGAAGGAAAGCAAAAAAGAAAAGAAGCAGAACGCCAAGCTGGAAGAGAAAATCGCCCAGCTGGAGGAAGAAGCTGCCAAGCAGGATGACCTTTACAAGCGAATCCTGGCGGAGTACGACAATTTCCGCAAGCGCACCCAGAAGGAAAAGGAAAGCACCTATCAGGACGCACAGCTGGCCACTGTGGCCGCCTTCCTGCCGGTATTGGACAATCTGGAGCGGGGCGCAGCCCTGGAAAATGCTGACGAGGGCGTGAAGCTGATCCTCAAGCAGTTCCGGGAGATCCTCACCAAGTACCATGTGGAATCCTGTGCCGAAGAAGGCCAGGCCTTTGATCCCAACTTCCACAACGCCGTACTGCACGAGGAGGGCGAAGGCTCCGGTGAGACCGTCATCGCCCAGGTTCTGCAGAAAGGCTACACCATGAACGGCCGCCTGATCCGCGCCGCAATGGTCAAGACCACAGACTAAGCTTTTGCGTGACCTCTTCAAAATACGCCTTCGGCATCTTGCGGTGATTTTTCGCGCTGAATGCGTTGCGGTTTCTTGAAATACACAAAGTATGTCTGCGAAACCACGCCTTTTCAGCACATAAAATCCCACGCAAGCTGTTCTTGTCGATTTTGTGTCGGCCACGCTGATAACCCACAAGAAAGCAACATAAAAGTTTCTATCAATATATTTTGAAAATCTTATCTTAACGGAGGAAATAAATTATGGCTAAAATCATTGGTATCGACCTGGGTACTACCAACTCCTGTGTATCCGTCATCGAGGGCGGCGAAGCCGTCGTTATCCCCAACGCCGAAGGCGCCCGTACCACTCCCTCTGTGGTGGCCTTCTCCAAGACCGGCGAG
>CAZVRM010000090.1:1444-6595 GCA_964629605.1 uncultured Oscillospiraceae bacterium | reverse complement strand
CCAACCACAATCGTTTGCTTGGAGAAATTGACGCTTGTGGCGTGAAAACGGGGTTTACCAAGGCGTGCGGCAGATGTTTGATTTCTGCAAAAGAACAAAATGGCAGACTGCTGATTTGTGTTACCTTGAATGCACCAAATGACTGGGAAGATCATAAAAAATTGTATGCATTTGGGTTTTCAAAGTACGCTCTTTGTGATGTTTTAGGGGCAGGAGACTGTGGAAGTTGTCCTTTGTTCTCCAGCGAAAAAACAGCTTCTCGACTATACTGTAACGAAAGCTTTTCTGTCTGGCTGACCCAACAGGAAAGGGAGAAAGTGACTACGGTTTTATGTGGACCACGGTTTGTATATGGAACTGTTTTTGCCGGAGAATGTTACGGCAACCTCCAGGTACGCTTGAATAACTGCATATTATTTGAAACGCCTGTATATTTTTCGCGGACATCACAGGAAACAGACCAATCGCTTAGTCCGTTGGAAATATTGAAGAATTATTATTTTAGGAGAAGAGAGCCGTGCAAGAACGACTTCAAAAAATCTTATCCGGCGCGGGAATTTGCTCTCGTCGCACAGCTGAAACATATATTAAAGATGGTCGTGTAAAGGTCAATAACATTACAGCCAATCTGGGTGATTGCGCCGACCCTGAACAGGATGAAATCCTGGTGGATGGCCGTCGTATCGAAAAAAAATCGCCTCGTTTGATGTATATCATGCTCAATAAACCTCGTGGATATGTTACCACTTTATCGGATGAAGCAGGCAGAAAAACGGTTGCCGATCTGATTGAGGATGTACCCGAGCGAGTATATCCTGTGGGTCGACTGGATATGCATTCCGAAGGCTTATTGCTGCTGACAAACGATGGTCAATTGGCGCACAGTCTGATGCATCCTTCTCATGAGGTATACAAAGAGTATCTGGTGAAGCTAACCCCAGACGAAGAAGGCCTTCCTTCGCCCGAAAAGCCTTTGTCGGGTGTGATTGAACTGGATGGAGAGCGATTGCTGCCTGCCAAATGCCGTTTGCTTACCAAAACAGAAAATGGCTACATAATGACAATTGCAATTCGTCAGGGCAAAAACCGTCAGATTCGACGGATGTGCGCCCAATGCGGATACACTGTAAATTCTTTGAAGCGTGTTTCAGAAGGCGATGTGAAGCTTGGTGAGCTCCCCAGCGGCCGGTGGAGATATTTGACGGAAGCAGAAGTCCGCTATTTGAAATCTCTGTAAGAAGTTGAAAGGAACGGAGGCGAATCCATGAAAAGGATTAACGAAGCAATCGCTGAAAAGGCGAATAGCTTTACAAAGGGTCAGCATCTTTTGGCGCGTTTTATTACAGAGCATTGTGATAAAGCAGCCTTTATGAGTTCCTTTGATCTGGCAGCCGTTACCGGCGTCAGCCAGTCTACCGTTATTCGTTTTGCTTCTGCACTTGGTTATCAGGGGTACGGTGACTTTCAGGATGCATTGCAGCTGGAATTAAAATATCGCCTTACTACACTGGAGCACTTTGAGGTCGCGGAGGAAAATAGTTCTTCTGATACTGAAATGATGAATACCATTGCGATGCACGATGCGCTGAATATCAAGAAAAACCTCAGATTGAATCCGATGGATGCGCTCCATAATTTATGCACCAGACTAATGCTTTCCGGTAAAGTATATCTGTACGGACAGGGATTTTCTGTTTGTGCAGCCATGTATCTGGCTTCTTACTTACGAATCCTGCTGCCAAATGTATGTTGCATCAATCAGCTTGGGATGGAGCCGCTCAGCGTCGCATCGGGTATGGATGCCGGTGATTTGTTGCTGTGTATTGGCTTTCCAGCCCATCAAAGAGCGACACTGGAACTTTTATCCTTTGCGCGTGAACAGGAAGTGTGCACGGCGATTATCAGCGAAAGCCATGACTCTCCGTTGGCAAAGGATGCCGATATTAGTCTGATTGCCGAGTGCGGAGATTTTGGGCTTGGGGGCAGTATTGCACCGGTAATTTCTCTCTGCAGTATGATTGTCTGTTTGCTCACAAAGACTGATGATAAGGCGCAACGAAAGTTAAACGCCTTTACAGCGGCTTCGCAGTATCAAATCAAGGAGTAACCCATGAAAATTGTTGTTATCGGTGGCGGTGCTGCCGGAATGATGGCCGCTTGCACCGCAGCAGAACGCGGCGCTGAAGTGACATTGATCGAACGCAACTCCCAGTTGGGCATTAAAGTCAATATAACCGGAAAAGGTCGCTGCAACGTTACAAACGACAGTGAACCGGAGGCTTTGATCAAAAACACGCTAACCAATGGACGATTTCTTTACAGCGCTTTTGCCGGACTTTCTGCTCAGGACACCATGGCTTTCTTTGAGAAAATCGGTGTCCCGCTGAAGGTAGAGCGCGGAAAGCGTGTGTTTCCGGTTTCCGATCATGCCCGGGATATTACCGGTGCGCTGAAAACCCATCTGCATCGGCTTGGTGTAACCGTTTTGCAGCATCGCGTAAAGGCGATTGCACTGAAAGACGGTGCAGTTTCCGGTGTTACGCTGCAGGATGGCGCTATGATTGAAGCAGATCGTGTAATTCTGGCTACCGGCGGTCGCTCTTATCCCCGGACAGGCTCGGACGGTGATGGTTACCGTATGGCGCAGACTCTTGGACACACCGTTACTGCACTGCGTCCCTCACTGGTGCCTTTGATCACGGAGGCGACAACGCCGGCACAAATGGAAGGTCTTGCATTGAAAAATGTTACACTGACCATAAGAAAAGACGGGAAGAAGATTTTTTCTGACTTTGGTGAAATGGTGTTCACCTCAAAGGGAATCTCCGGCCCGTTGGTATTGAGCGCCTCAGCTCATTTGGGAGTTAAAAAGCATACCTATCCCTATGAAGCACTGATCGATTTAAAGCCTGCGCTGGATACCGATACGTTGGACAAGCGTTTGCTTCGTGATTTTGAAGAAAATATCAACCGTGATTTTGCCAATGCACTTTCCAATCTGCTGCCTGCAAAGATGATTCCCGTCATGATCGAAATGTGTGGGATTTCTGCTCGTCAAAAGGTCAATACCATCACACGGGCACAGCGCGAAAACCTTTGTAGACTATTAAAGGCATTTCCCTTTACAGTGGTTGCTGCAGGAGGTTGGGACGAGGCTGTTGTGACCGCAGGTGGCATCGCAGTAAAAGAGATCGATCCTAAAACTATGGCCTCCAAGTTAGTTCCCGGTCTTTATTTTGCCGGCGAAGTCATGGACGTTGATGCATATACCGGCGGATTTAATCTGCAAATTGCCTGGTCTACCGGCTATTGTGCAGGACAAGCCGCCGCGGAAGGAGAAGAAAAATGAATTATCATGCGATTGCGATCGACGGCCCCTCCGGTGCCGGAAAAAGCTCTATTGCCAAAGAACTGTCTCAGCTTTTACAGTTTATCTATGTTGATACCGGTGCGATGTATCGCGCTATCGGCTTATATACCGCCAAGAAGGGGGTTGCGGCCAACGACCGCCAGAAGATTCCTGCTTTGCTCCCCGAAATTGAGCTGAAACTTGGCTTTGTGGACGGCGTGCAGCACATCTTCCTGAATGAAGAGGATGTTTCCAGTCTGATTCGCACCGAAGAGGCCTCCAAGCGAGCCAGTGATGTTTCAGCAATTCCCGAAGTGCGTACATTCCTGCTGGACTTTCAGCGAAGCTTTGCCAAGAACAATCATGTGCTGATGGACGGTCGTGACATCGGTACAGTGGTTCTTCCCGACGCTGATTTGAAGATTTTCCTGACAGCAAGTCCTGAAGCACGCGCACAGCGGCGCTATCTGGAGCAGCGCGCAAAGGGAATGGATGTGACGTATGAACAAGTTTTGGAAGGTATGCGCGTTCGTGACCTGCAGGACTCCACGCGAGCTTCTGCTCCCCTGAAGGCCGCTGAGAATGCGATTGTTGTGGATACTACCGAAATGAATCTGCAGGAATCCATCGATCACATTTTAGGGATTGTAAAGGAGAAACTCGGTGTATAAGGTCGTCTATTATTTCTTGTTCATCGTTCTTTATCCCATCTACCGTTTTCATTTTATAGGACGAGAAAACATTCCTGAAGGTGCGGCTGTTTTGTGCGGTAATCACACCGCCAATATTGATGCTGTCTTTATTGCGCTGGCCAATGGCCCAAAGTGGGATTTTGGTATTATTGGTAAGGAAGAATTGTTCCGCTTCAAGCCCCTTGCCGCATTGTTCAAATGGTTGGGCGGTGTCCCGGTGAAACGCGACAGCGGCGATATTCAGGTAATCCGCGCAGGCTTTTCCATTTTGAAAGAAGGAAAGAAGCTGCTGATTTTCCCCGAAGGAACCCGCGTAAAAAAGGGAATGGAGCCCGTTCGGGCAAAAGCAGGTGCACCGATGTTTGCAGTCCGAAACAACGTGCCGTTGGTACCGATTTATATTCCTGCAGGCCGCAAGGCGTTTAAAAAGAATACAGTCGTCATCGGAAAGCCCTATCTGCCTGTTTGTGAGGGCAAGCCGAATCACGAACAGTATCAGATCATGGCAGACCAGTTAATGGAAAACATTCTGGCGTTGGCACCCAAGGAGTTGAATGCATGATTACATTGGCCAAAAGAGCAGGCTATTGCTTTGGCGTACGCCGTGCAGTACAGATGGCTGAGCAAGCCGCATCGCCCGACAACTTGCTCTATGCCGCAGGGCCGCTGATCCACAACCGCCATGTAATCGAGGATCTTCGCAAAGGCGGCGTCATCACTGCAGACACACAGGAGGAAATCCCCGCGGGTGCACGGGTCATCATTCGCGCCCACGGTGTTCCGCCGACAGATATTGCTTATCTGAAAGAAAAAGGCTGTACGATTCTGGATGCCACCTGTCCCTACGTTGCCCGAATCCACAAAATTGTGGAGGAAGAAAGCGAAAAGGGAAGGGCTGTTTTGATCTTCGGAAAGCATGGGCACCCCGAGGTGATCGGCATTGCAGCGCGCTGCAAGACTCCGTTGATCGCCGAAACAGAGGAAGATCTTAACGAAATTCTTAAGAAATACGCCAATTTCCCCCTTTCGGTAGTCTGTCAGACCACTTTTCAAAAAGAAATTTGTTTAAAGTTTGTAAATATCGTAAAAAACACTTGTAATTCACCCCAG
>CAZVRM010000090.1:0-1434 GCA_964629605.1 uncultured Oscillospiraceae bacterium | reverse complement strand
TGTGTTGCTACGGAATTGCGCCAGTCAGAAGCGCATTCTTTGGCATTGCGATCCGATTTTGCAGTTGTCATCGGTGATCCTTCCAGCAGCAATTCGCAAAGCCTTTATCGGCTGTGTTCTGCTTATTGTCCGAATGTGCAATTCATTCAGGATGCCAGCGAGTTGGATTTGTCTGGATTGAAGCGGTCAACCCACGCGTTTGTCACTGCTGGAGCTTCAACACCGGATCGAATAATTGAGGAGGTATATAGGAACATGACTGACGAAATCAAGACCACTAGCGCAGAGAGCTTCGAGGAATTACTGGAGCAGTCTCTGAAAACTTTACATACAGGAGAAAAGGTGACCGGCGTCGTTACCGCTATCAACGCTACTGATATTACCGTTGATCTGGGCGTTAAGCAGGCAGGCTACATCCCCACCACCGAGCTGTCCGACGATCCCACTTACGTTGTTGCTGACAACATCCACGTGGGCGACGAAGTCGAAGCTTTTGTTGTCCGTGTGAATGACGTTGAAGGCTGGATCATGCTGTCCAAGAAGCGTCTGGACGCTGTCAAGAACTGGGAAGTTCTGGAAGCTGCTGTCGAGAGCAAGGAAGCTATGGAAGGCATCATCGTTGACCAGAACAAGGGCGGCGTTGTCGCTCTGGTCAAGGGTATCCGTGTGTTCATCCCCGCCAGCCAGACTGGTCTGCCCCGTGAGGCTTCTTTTGACTCCATGATGAAGACTACTCAGAAGCTGCGCATCACCGAAGTCAACACTCAGCGTCATCGCGTTGTTGGCTCCATCAAGGCTCTGCTGAACGAGTCTCGCAAGGAAGCTCAGGCTAAGATCTGGGAGACCATCGAAGTGGGCACCGTCTATCAGGGTGTTGTTAAGTCTTTCACTTCTTACGGCGCTTTCGTCGACATCGGCGGCGTGGACGGCATGGTTCACATCTCCGAGCTGTCCTGGGGCCGTGTGAAGCATCCCTCTGATGTCCTGACCATCGGCCAGGAAGTCGAGGTTTATGTCATCGCTCTGGATGCCGAGAAGAAGAAGATCTCTCTGGGCTATCGCAAGGCTGAGGACAATCCCTGGACCAAGTTCACCACAACCTATGCCGAGGGCGATGTCGCCAACGTCAAGGTTGTGAAGTTCATGCCCTTCGGCGCTTTCGCTGAGGTTCTGCCCGGCGTTGACGGTCTGATCCACATTTCTCAGATCGCTGACCGCCGCATCGGCAAGCCCGAGGAAGTCCTGCAGGTTGGCCAGATGGTCGACGCCAAGATTATTGGCATCGACGAGGACAAGAAGAAGATCTCTCTGTCCATCCGTGCTCTGCTGACCGGCGAAGAGGCTCCCGCTGAGGAAGCTGCTGAGTAAGCAAAAAAGATCAACGCCTCCGGATTTCCGGAGGCGTTTCTTTTATTCTTCTGCGTCCGATGGACG
>CAZVRM010000089.1:0-6605 GCA_964629605.1 uncultured Oscillospiraceae bacterium | reverse complement strand
TCGGGGGATCGCGATCCCCCAAGGCCCCCGAGAAACGGGGGAGTGCTCCGCGGATTGCCCGGCGCACCGGACGACCATCCCCCTGAACATTGTCACGTTCTGTTGGCGCGGTGCCTTTTGCATGGTACACGCCTTATTTTCTTTATTTTATCACACTTTTCCTTCGATTTCAGCCCTGTTTTCACGATTTTTACCGTTGCGAAGACTGCCGAAATAGCGTATAATGATTGTGTATGAAATTTTCTAAAGAAAGAGTGTGACACATGGACATCACCAAGCTGGAAGCCCTGGGTCTGTCGCCGGAAATGATCCGCGCCATCCAGGACACCGGATATGAAGAATTTACCCCCATTCAGGAAAAGGCCATCCCCGTGCTGATGGAAGGCCGTGACATCATCGGTCAGGCCAGTACCGGCACCGGCAAAACCGCCGCCTTCGGCATCCCCGCCATCGAAAAAGTCGTCGACCCCGAGGAGACCGCCGACCCCCAGGTGCTGGTGCTCTGCCCCACCCGGGAGCTGGCCATGCAGGTCAGCGACGAGCTCCGCAAGTTCTCCAAGTATAAGGAAGGCCTGCGGGTGGTCACCGTCTACGGCGGTCAGAACATCGACACCCAGATCCGCGCCCTCAAGCGTGCCGCCGTGGTGGTTGGCACCCCCGGCCGTGTCATCGACCACATCCGTCGCCGCACCCTTAAGCTGATGAACATCAAGCTGGCCATTCTGGACGAGGCCGACGAGATGCTGGACATGGGCTTTGTGGACGACATCAAGCAGATCCTCTTCAACACCCCCGAAAACCGCCAGACCGCTCTGTTTTCTGCCACCATGCCGCCCCCCATTATGCGGCTGACCCAGCGGTTTTTGCGTAACCCCGAGACTGTCAAGGGCGACGAGGGCGACACCGCCTTCAACCTGATCCAGCAGTATTATGTGGAAGTGCCCAAGTCCAAAAAGGCACAGGGCGTGCGCCTGCTCTTTGAACAGCAGGGCGCTCACCGGGGTCTGATCTTCTGCAACACCAAGCGCATGGTGGAGGTGCTCACCCGGGAGCTGACCGAGATGGGGCTGGCCGTGGAAGGCCTCCACGGTGACATGGCGCAGGGTGCACGCACCCGGGTCATGGCACAGTTCAAGTCGGGCGAGACCGACCTGCTGATCGCCACCGACGTGGCCGCCCGGGGCATCGACGCTTCCGGCGTGGACATCATCATCAACTACGACATTCCCCAGGATATGGAATATTACGTCCACCGCATCGGACGTACCGGCCGTGCAGGCAACACCGGCGTGGCCTTTACCCTGATCGCCGGAAGCGGCGAGTTTTTCTCCCTGTGCGACATTCAGGACACCACCGGCATCCAGCTCCAGCCCTATTATCTCAACGGTCTGGAAGAGACTCCCGAGGACAAGTTCTACGCACGCAACACCAACCGGAACGAAAACGGCGCACGCCGCTCCTCTCAGCCCCGTCAGAAGGGTGCCAACGGCGGCAGATCGGCCTCCAACGGCGGCAACGCCGTGATTTCCTTTGACGTGGGCTCCAACCACGACGTGACCGAGCGGCAGATCGTCAATTCCATTCTGAAATACGCCCGCATCAAGAAGGACGAGATCGGCGAGATCACCATTAAGGAAAACGAGTCCCGTGTGGAGCTGGCTCCCGATGTGGCACGGCACGTGATGCGCTCCATGCAGAACGGCACCATCAACGAGTTTCTGGTGGTGTGTAAGGCTGTGTCCGGCGCAAAAGAGGTCAACGCCAAGGGCGAAGCCCGTGGTAATGGCCGTCGCGGTGGCGGCAAAGGCGGCAAAAACGGCGGCAAGCCCTCGGGCGGCAAGAGCCGCGGCCGGGTGGTACGCCGATAAATCTTGAAAAAAGGTCGTGATGGGATGAACATCCGTGAACTGGAGACCCCTGCCCTGCTGGTGGACAAGCAGGCCATGGAGCGCAACATGGCAAAGATGGGCCAGATCCTCTCGGGCACTTTCATGGCGCTCTATCCCCATTATAAATCCCACAAGTGTCCCGCCATCGCCAAGCTGCAGCTGGAGCGGGGCGCCCGGGGCATCACCTGTGCCAAGCTGGGCGAAGCGCTGGATCTGCAGGCGGCAGGCGTGACCAACATCGTCATCGCCAACCAGATCGTGCAGGCCGAAAAGCTGCCCAAGCTGGCCGAGCTTGCCCAAAAATGCCGTCTGACGGTGTGCGTGGATCACGAACAGAACGTTCTCGATCTGGAGCAGGCCATGGCGCAGGCCGGGGACGGCAAGCTGCACCTGCTGGTGGAATATGACGTGGGCATGAACCGCTGCGGCGTCAGCTCCTATGAGGAATTTTTGGCGCTGGCTAAGCTGATTTCCGCCCAGCCCCATCTGATTTTCGAGGGAATTCAGGCCTATGCAGGCCAGCTGTCCCATGAGGAAAACGCCCAAAAGCGGTTTGCCGACGTACAGCGCATCGAGGCCGATGTGGCGGCACTGAAGGCATTTTGTGAGGAAAACGGCGTGAAAATCGCGGAAATTTGCGGCGGAAGCACCGGTTTTGCCCATGAAAAGCCCAAAAACACCGTCTATACTCAGGTGCAGTTCGGCAGCTATCTCTTTCTGGATCGCTCTTTCCGTCCTTTGGAGCTGCAGTTTGAGCAGGCGCTGTTTGTGGAGACCACCGTGCTGTCGGTGAAGCCTGACCGGGTGGTGGTGGACTGCGGCGTGAAAACCATGACCATGGATCAGTATCCCCCCTACTTCCCCGCCTTTCCCGAGGCGCAGCTGTCCTTCAGCGAAGAACACACCACCATTCTGGTGGAAAACACCGGCCTGAAGCCGGGAGACAAGCTGCGGTATGTGCCGGGGCATTGCTGCACCACCATCAACACCTTTGACCGGCTGTACGCCGTGGAGGGAGAAGCTGTGGTGGCCTGCTGGGACATCACCAGCCGGGGCAAGGCGCAGTAACCCGCGGCCGAAGGTTGGCATAGACTGGAGCATCTGAAGAAAAAAGGAGTGCTCCGATATGCCGCCCAAGGAAAAACAACCCAAACACGAAACGCCCGATGTGGACGATCTGATCTTTGAGGAAGATTGCCCGCCCAGCGAGCGATAAAGAGCCCATTGCAACCCCCACGTCTGTCATCCTGAGCGAAGCGAAGGATCTCCCCAAAAAGGCAATGATCTGCCGAACATAGGAGATTCTTCGGCTTACAGCCTCAGAATGACAGTGTGCGGTGTGTTTTGCAGCGGGCTCTTTTTTATTGCTTCCTTTTCTCCCTTTACAGTTGCGTAACCGTCTATAATTTGCTATAATAAATTGATAAATCACCGGAAAAGGAGGGGTTTTGTGGAGCTGACCCTGTCAAGCATCCCCATCAGCGAGGCGCTGCGCTATCTGGGCGTGAAACAGACGCCGCCCCCCGACCTTTTGCAGCAGGTGGAAGAGACCTGCGCCCGGCTGCTGCCCCACTGCCGTCCCCGGTATGTCTGGCGGCAGATCGCCAAGGCAGACCTGCCCGGGCTGGGGCTGGATCTGCCCGGGGAGGACATCCACACGTTGCTGCAGGACTGTGAAACCGCCGTGCTGTTCGCCCTGACGTTAGGCGAAGGGGCGGACGCCCTCATCCGCAGGGCGGGCATCACCTCGCCTCTGGATGCGCTGCTGCTGGATGCCTGTGCCAGCGCCGCCTGCGAGGCCGCCTGCGACCAGCTGCAGACCATGCTGGAAGAGCAGCTGTGCAAGGACGGCCTGTACCCCACCGACCGGTTTAGTCCGGGCTACGGCGACCTGCCGCTCACCGTGCAAACGCCCCTTCTGGAGCTGCTGGACGCTCAGCGGCGGTGCGGCATCACCCTTTCCCCCACCCTCATCATGACGCCGCGCAAGTCGGTCACCGCCCTCTTTGGGCTGGCGGACAGGCCTCAGGGCAAGCGCGCCCGGGGCTGCGGCTTTTGTTCCATGAAAAAGAATTGTTCATTCCGAAAGGCAGGGATCACCTGTGCATAAGTTCATCACCTTGTTAGACGGCGGCTTCGGCACCATGCTGCAAAAGCAGGGCATCAAGCTGGGACACAACCCCGGTCTGCTGTGTCTGGAGCAGCCGGAGGCCGTCACCGCCATCCACCGGCAGTATGTGGAGGCCGGCTCCCAGATCATTTACGCCAACACCTTCAGCGCCAACCGGCTCAAGCTGGAGGGCACCGGTCACTCGGTGGAGGAGATCGTCACGGTGGCCATCGGCTGCGCCAAGGACGCCTGCCGGGGTACAAACGCCAAGGTTGCGCTGGACATCGGCCCCATCGGGCAGCTGATGCGCCCCATGGGCAGTCTGTCCTTTGAACAGTGCTACGACATTTTCAAGGAGATGTGCGTGGCGGGCGAAAACGCCGGTGCCGATCTGATCGCCATCGAGACCATGATGGATCTGGCAGAAGCCCGGTGCGCCGTGCTGGCTGCCAAGGAAAACACCCGCCTGCCGGTGCTGGCGACCATGACCTTTGAGGACAACGGCCGCAGCTTTTTGGGCTGTGACGTGGCTGCCATGGGCATGGTGCTGGAGGGCGTGGGCGCCGATGCCGTGGGCATCAACTGCTCTCTGGGCCCCGACCGGCTGCTGCCGGTGGTGCAGCGTCTGGCACAGCATACCTCCCTGCCCATCGCCGTCAAGCTGAACGCCGGTCTGCCCGATCCCCAGACGGGAGAATACTCCCTGTCCCCTGCCGAATACGCCCAGCTGCTGGAGTCCTATCTGGAGCTGCCGGTGGCCTTTATCGGCGGCTGCTGCGGCACTACCCCCGACTATATCCGGGCGCTGAAAGCCCGTTTCGGTATGCGGAATGTAAAGCCGAACAGCTTTGCACCCAACCCGCGCATTTGCTCCCCGCAAAAGGTGCTGGATCTGGACAAAATCCGGGTCATCGGCGAGCGCATCAACCCCACCGGCAAAAAGCGCTTCCAGCAGGCGCTGCGGGAGGGCGATCTGGACTATATTCTGGCACAGGGCATCGCCCAGGCCGAGGCCGGGGCCGACCTGCTGGACGTGAATGTGGGCATCCCCCAGGTGGACGAGCCTGCCCTCATGGCGCAGGTGGTGGAGGGCTTGCAGGGCGCGCTGGATCTGCCCCTGCAGATCGATTCCTCCGACCCGGCAGCACTGGAGCGCGGCCTGCGGCAGTATTGCGGCAAGGCCATCGTCAACTCGGTGAACGGCAAGCAGCAGGTGCTGGACAGCATCCTGCCCATCGTGAAAAAATACGGCGCCGCCGTCATCGGTCTGTGCATGGACGAGGAGGGCATCCCCCAGACGGCACAGGCACGGTTTGACATCGCCGCCCGCATCCTCAAGGCCGCGCAAGCCCACGGCATCCCCAAGGAGGATGTTTACATCGACTGTCTGACCCTCACCGTTTCTGCCCAGCAGGAGCAGGCCTCCGAGACGCTGGAAGCCCTTTCCCGTGTCAAAAACGAGCTGGGTCTGAAGACCACCCTGGGCGTGTCCAACATTTCCTTCGGCCTGCCCAACCGGGAACTGCTCAACAGCACCTTCCTGACCATGGCCATGGCCCGGGGACTGGATCTGCCCATTCTCAACCCCAACAACAAGGCCATGATGGACGCCGTCCGCACCGCCCGGGTGCTGCTGGGACAGGACGTGGGCTGCGCCGCCTATGTGGATGCATACGCCAACCAGGAGGCCGCCCCCGCCCCCAAGGCCGGACAGGCCTTTAGCCTGCAGGAGCTGGTGGAAAAGGGTCTGCGGCAGGAGGCGCGTGCTGCCGCCAAGGCGCTTTTGGAGACCCAGCAGCCGTTGGACATCATTCAGCAGCAGCTGATCCCGGCGCTGGACAAGGTTGGCGAGCGGTTTGAACAGGGCAAGCTGTTCCTGCCCCAGCTGATGAACGCCGCCGAGACCGCCCAGTGCGCCTTTGAGGTGCTGCAGGAGGCCATCGCCAAAACCGGTCAGCAGAAGCTGTCCGGCGGCAAAATTGTGGTGGCAACCGTGGAGGGCGACATCCACGACATCGGCAAAAACATTGCGAAATGCATTTTGGAAAACTACGGCTACACCGTCCTCGACCTTGGCCGTGACGTGCCGGCAGAACAGGTGGCGGAGGCCGCTCTGCGGCAGGATGTAAAGCTGGTGGGCTTGTCTGCTCTCATGACCACCACCCTGCCCTCTATGGCAAAGACCATCGCCGCTGTCCACGCAAAATGCCCCGGCTGCAAGGTCTTCGGTGCAGGCGCAGTGCTCACCCCCGAGTACGCCGCAGAGATGGGCGCCGACTTCTACGCCAAGGACGCCAAGCAGGCGGTGGACATCGCCAAAGCGGTTCTGGGCGGAAAATAACCGATTTTTATGAAAAAAGACACCCGAACGGGTGTCTTTTTTGCGTTATTGGTTCCTGTTTACTTTGCGTCGGCAACGCCGGAGAAATTGTTCACCTTATCCTGCATGAAAAACAGGGTGTTGGCCTGCCCTTGCTGGGGCTGTTCCATGCCCTCGGGCATCTGGCCGGGTGTGGAGCCATCGGGGGGCGTCATGTTCTCCATGCCCTCAGGCATCTCACCGGGAGTAAAGCCATCGGGGGGTGTCATGTTTTCCATGCCCTCGG
>CAZVRM010000088.1:3846-6658 GCA_964629605.1 uncultured Oscillospiraceae bacterium | reverse complement strand
GATGCGGGGGCTGGAAACGGCCTCCTCCAGCGTCATGCCGTGGTCGATCATCTTGGAGATCACCTGCACCACCGAAGAAATGATGCGGATGCCGCCGGGGCTGCCCAGCACGGCGAAGGGCTTGCCGTCCTTGAGGATAAAGGTGGGGGACATACAGGACAGAGGCACCTTGCCGCCTGCCACGGCGTTTTTGGAGCTGGGGTCAAGCGTGAAGTCCTCCATCTCGTCGTTGAGCAGAAATCCGGTGCCCTCGGGCACCACCGACGAGCCGAAGAAGTGGTTGATGGTGCGGGTCACCGCCACCAGATTGCCATCCTTGTCCGCGATGGAAAAATGGGTGGTGGACATACTTTCGTGCTTCCGGGGATCGCCGGGAGCGGGCGGCTGTGCCCGGGAAAGATCCACACGGGCTGCCAGCTCCTTGGCGTATTCCTTGGACAGCAGACCCTCCAGCGGCACCTGCACAAAGTTGGGGTCGCCCATATAGGCCGCCCGGTCGGCATAGCACAGCTTGAACACCTCGGAAAACAGGTGGAGATATTCCACGCTGTTGACCTCCAGCGCAGAAACCTCGAAGTTCTCCAGCACGTTGAGGATCTGGATCACATGGGTGCCGCCCGAGGAGGGAGGCGGCGAGGAAATCAGCTCATAGCCCCGATAGGTGCCGCGCACCGGCTCCAGCACCCGGACGGTGAAGTTCTCTAAATCGGCGTGGGTCAGCACGCCGCCGTCTTTTTGCACCTGCGCGATGATCTTGTCGGCAATTTCCCCTTTGTAAAAGGCATCCTTGCCGCCTTCTGCGATCTTGCCCAGCGTATCAGCCAGATCGGGGTTGCGCAAAATGCTGCCCACAGGGTAGGGCTGGCCGTCCTGCAGATAGATCTTCCAGCCGTCGCCGTACTGCTTCAGCTGGGGCGCGTGCGCTTCCATGTCATCGTGGAGCAGCGGGGTCACCACAAAGCCCTCCCGCGCCAGATCGGCGGCGGGAGAAATGACCTGCTTGAGTGTCATGGTGCCGTAATGCTCCAGCGCGTACAGCAGACCGGCCACCTCACCGGGGACAGCCACCGATTTACCGCCGTATATGTTGGCAAGGTTCACATCCACGTTGCTGCCCGGCTCTTTGGGGGTATACATGGCGGGGTTGGCCGCCGCCGGAGCGTTCTCCCGGAAGTTCAGAAAAACGCATTTTCCGGTTTTGCCGTCCCGGATCATCATAAAACCGCCGCCGCCGATGCCGTTGGAATTGGGTTCACAAACGCCCATGGCAAAGGCCACCGCAACCGCCGCGTCGATGGCGTTGCCGCCCTGTGCCAGAATATCCCGTCCGATCCGGGAGGCTTCGGCACGGCCTGCCGACACCACGCCGGTTTTTCCGCTGCCGGTGCGTCCGGTGCGGATCATATTGCCCTGCTCATCAAAGGGGCGGAAGGTGGTCATATGTTAAACATCCTTTCTTTTTGCAGGATCTATGTAGTGTTCGTCGTAAAGCACCCGGGCGTGCGCCTGCTGCAGCAGGTGTTTTTCTATGGTTTGCCCGGTGATTTTATCCACTTTTCGCCGGAAAATCTTGTTGTTGCGGTACCACTGCCCCATTTCCCGGGAAAAGGACTCCTCCTCGCAGGAAACGTGCCACACGTGCTCCATGGGCGCCGAGCACCGCAGCTCGCCCCGGAGGTAATTGCCGTCGCTGTGCACCAGAATCTGATAGGTGTTGGGGGTGTCATTTTTCAGCCGGTAGTCCAGATAATTGTATAATATGGAGGTGCCCACCCCAAAGGGCACTTGCCGCCCGAAGTCGGGGAACAGGTCGTAGTCGTCGTGGTGGTGCCGTTCGGTGATGGTCAGGTCGGAGTGCAGCGCCATCCAGTGGAGCAGGTTGGTAAACTGGCACATTCCGCCGCCCACACCCTCCTTGGGTACGCCGTTTTGCAGCACCATGCCGGGGAGATAGCCCCGCTTGGCGGTGCACCTGCCCACCAGCCGCCAGAAGGAAAAGGTCTCTCCGGGGCGGATGAGGATGCCGTCCACACAAGGGGCTGCCAGTCCCAGACTGACGGCCTTGTTGTCCTGCAGCCGGGGGTCAACCTGCCCCAGCGTGCGGCGGATGAGAGAATTGTGGGCGTAAATCAGGTGCGGCAGGGGCTCATTCTGCCGTTTTACGGCAAAATTGGTGCCCGAAAGGGCATCTTTTACCTTGCGCTGGGCGATGTTTTTCTCCACCGCCAGCTTGTAGGTCAAAGGCGACCACTGGGAAAACCGCTTCATAGTGTCCCCTCCAATAGCCTTGCAAACACCGGCGGGTCGGGTACGGTAAAGGCCAGCGGCGCTCCGGTGGAGGGCTGGGTCAATGTGATGGCGCAGGAGTGCAGAGCGCAGCCCTTCATGCCCTCGATCTCCTGTCCGTACATGAAATCGCCGCACAGGGGGTGTCCCAGATGGCTGAAATGCACCCGGATCTGGTGGGTGCGGCCGGTTTCCAGCTGAATTTCCAGCAAGGTGCGGCCGTTTTGCTCCTGAAGCACCCGATAATGGGTCACCGCCCGCTGACCGTCCTCCCGGACAGCGCGCTTGATACCAAAGCCCTCGGCTCTGCCGATGGGCAGGTCAATGGTGCCGCTGACCGGCAGGCCGACGCCCTCGCACACGGCGTGGTAGATGCGGCGGATGCCGTCCTGTGCCAGCAGTTCCTCCAGCCGATGGGCGGAAAGCTTGTTTTTGGCGCAGGTCATCAGGCCGGAGGTGCCACGATCCAGTCGGTTGATGGCGCGGAAGGTGGGATTTTGCCCGGTCTGGGTCAGATGGAACACCA
>CAZVRM010000088.1:0-3746 GCA_964629605.1 uncultured Oscillospiraceae bacterium | reverse complement strand
GCGTGCAGCCGGGAGTCGGTGCGGCTGACAGCCACGAAATAATCGGTGCCAAAGCCCCACTCCGGGAAGGCAAACCGATGGGTCAGGAAGGTTCCCGGCTCCAGCAGACACCGTCGCTCGATTTCCCGCAGTGCGCCCCGGGGAGAAAGATGACGGGTGTTGTCCTGCATCCACAGGCAAAGGAGCATGAGCCCGATCAGTGCAAGCAGCAAAGCCAGCCGCAGCCCTTTGGGGAGCCGTTCCCACTTAGTTTTCATAAATGACACCTCCCGACAGGTCAACAGGCAGGGTAAAGCGGGTGTTTTCGCCGCAGTATTCCACTTCCAGCTGGGTGGGCGGCTGGTTGAACAACCCCCACAGGGTCACTTTTCCGCTGTAGACATTCACCAGCAGCGATTGATCGCTGTCGGACGCGTCGGGCGTCAGCTCCCAGTCACCTTCGCTGCGCAGGCGGAACCGGTGTTCCGGGATTGCAGGCTCCAGCCAGAACCATAAGGGGCGGAACTGCAGCTCCAGATGGACGCTGTAGCAGGGCGTGCTGCTTTCCGGGCGGTAGGAGACGCTTAGCCGCTTTACCGAGACCTCATAATCTCCGGCGCGGACGGTCCGTTCCGGTTGGGCAATCATGCGCCATGCCACATTTTCGGGCAGCGGATCGGTTTGGAAGGGATAATCCAGATAAGAAGGCTCAGCAGTTTCGGGTGCAGCCATCGTTATGCGTTGCCAGAACATCTCCAGCCGCCCCGAGGATACAAAAACCACCCACACCGTCACCACCGCCAGAAGGATGGCCGCTCTGCGGCACAGGGTCAGCAGCTTGGTCAGAATGGGCTGGTGTACCCGCCGCAGGTGCTTTCCTACCCCATGGGGGTCGCCCATGGCAAAGACCGCCTGCTGCTGTGCCTGACTGCGGGTCAGACCGGTGGATATGAGGGCTTCGGTGTGGTCAAAAATGTGGTCGGCAAGCTCCTGCTTGGCCTGTTCCCGCTCTTTTGGGGACACAATGCCCGCCGTGGCAATGCGCAGCCACTCGGTGGTACTGTAGCGGCTCATAGCGCCCTTAGCCCATCACCTTGCTGCGGCGCAGCACCTGCTCCACAGCCCCGGTGACCTTGTGATATTCGGCCTCCTGCGCCTCCAGTGTACGCACGCCCTTGGGGGTCAGGCGGTAATACTTCCGCGTCCGGCCGGAGGCGGCCTGTGCCGAATAGCTTTCCAGACAGCCCTCCCGCTCCAGCTGATGCAGCACCGGATAGAGAGTGCCTTCCTTCAGTTCAAAAACACCCTCCGACCGCAGCGCCAGCTGAGAGATCATTTCATAACCGTATTTGTCGCCGTCCCGCAACAGGCTCAGCACCAACAGGCTGGTGCTGCCCGCCAATCCGTTTTTCTCCATAAAAAGGCCTCCTTTACAAGATACCTCGACGTTCTATGTATTTATCATACCTCGAACATCGAGGGTTGTCAATAGCCGCCGCCTTTGTTATACTAAGATTAAACTGGGATAGAATCTGTATGATCATATACCCACCCCGAAAAGGAGGATCTTTCATGAACATTCCCAAGAAAAAAGCCACCGTTGTGGGCAAGAGCAAGCTGCCCCTGTGCCTGCTGCTGACGGCGGTCTTTGCCGCGGTGTATTTTTATGTGGCGCTGCCGGCCATCAACCTCCACGACGAGAGCTTTTATACCTTTTTCCTGCTGTGCGTAGGCGTTTTCTGCGTGCTGACGCTGATCACCGGCGGCTTTACCATCACCGAGGGTGAGGAGCCCAACCAGGTCTTCCGCACCATTTGGAAACGGTGCAAGTGGCCTCTGCTGGCCTGTGTGGCACTGCTGGCTGTGCTGGTGGTGGGCACCCTTTTGGGCAGCGTGGTCTTCCGCAGCGGCGCTTATACCCAGCTTTTGACCATTGAAAACGGTGATTTTTCCACCGATGTGGCCGAAATTTCCTTTGACAAAGTGCCCATGCTGGACAAGGACTCTGCCGAGCGCCTGGGCAGCCGCAAGCTGGGCGAGCTGGCCGACATGGTTTCCCAGTTCGAGGTTGCCAGCAACTATAACCAGATCAACTGGCAGGACACCCCCGTTCGTGTGGCCACCCTGCGCTACGGCGATCTGTTCAAGTGGTTCAACAACATGAAAAATGGCCTGCCGGCCTATGTGCGGGTGGATATGGTGGAGCAGACCGCCGAAGTGGTGCGTCTGGAAGAGGGCATGAAGTACACCACCTACGACCATTTTGGCCGCAACCTGTACCGCCATCTGCGCTTCCGTTACCCCACCTGGCTGTTTGACACCCCCAATTTCGAGATCGACGAGGAAGGCAACCCCTGGTGGATCTGCCCCCGTGTGGTCAAGACCATCGGCCTGTTTGGCGGTACCGACGTGCAGGGCGCTGTGCTGGTGGATGCCATCACCGGTGAAAGCACCTATTACGCCCCGGCCGACATCCCCGACTGGGTGGATCGGGTGTACGCCGCCGATCTGCTGATCCAGCAGTACAACTACTACGGCCAGTACCAGAGCGGCTTCCTCAATTCCATCTTCGGTCAGAAGGGCTGTACCATCACCACCGAGGGCTATAACTACATCGCCCTCAACGATGACGTGTATGTGTATACCGGCGTCACCAGCCTGGGCGGTGACGAGAGCAACATCGGCTTCATTCTGGTGAACCAGCGCACCAAGGCTGCCAAGTATTATCCCTGCGCCGGTGCGGAGGAATACTCTGCAGAGGACTCTGCCGAGGGCGTGGTGCAGCATCTGGGCTATGATGCAACCTTTCCCCTGCTGATGAACGTGGACGGCCAGCCCACCTATTTCATGTCCCTCAAGGACAACGCCGGTCTGGTGAAGATGTACGCCATGGTCAACGTGCAGAATTATAACGTGGTTGCCACCGGCAGCACCCTCCCCGAGTGCCAGAACAGCTACTCCAAGCTGCTGCGGCAGGAGGGTCTGTCCCAGGAGGCCGAGACCGGCGTGGAGGGTGTCATCGACGAGATCCGTACCGCCGTCATCGAGGGCAACAGCTGGTATTACTTCCGGCTCATCGGCGAGAATCATTACTATGCCATCTCCGCCGCCCAGTGCGAAACCGCCGTCATTCTGGACAAGGGCGACAAGGTCACCATTCTGGACGCCGCCCAGGAGGGCGACATTCGGGTAGCCGGCACCATTCGACTGTCCTGACCGATTGATACAAGAAAATGTCGGAAAAAGTTCATGGATACTTTCTTGTTTTTCTCATAGAAATATGGTAGGCTAATCATGTGAAGGATTTCACATTTCCACCCTATCGAGAAAGGATCAACTATGAATATTCTGCTCTTCCTCACCCCAAAACAGGAAGTCACTTTGTTGTATGACGACTATACCATTGGCCAGGCACTCCGCACCATCCAGCTGGGCGGACATCATGCCGTACCCATCATCCGCCGCACCGGCGAATATGTGGGCACCATTACCGAGGGCGATATGCTGTGGTATCTGCAGCGCAGCGGCTTGTCTTTTGCTGAGGTGGAAAAGCTGCCCCTCAAGCTGGTACCCCATAGCCGCGATAACCAGCCTCTGCTGGCATCCATGGATCTGACCCATCTGCTGGAAAACTCCATGGTGCAGAACTTCGCCCCCGTGGTGGACGACCGGGGAATGTTCATCGGCATCATCACCCGAAAGCGGGTGCTCAGCCATCTGTGCCAGGAGATGAAGCTGCAGGCATTTTTGAAGAGAGCATAACAAAA
>CAZVRM010000087.1:0-6725 GCA_964629605.1 uncultured Oscillospiraceae bacterium | reverse complement strand
AGTCTGCGGACTGGTTCGCAATGACAGTGTTCTGTTAACCGAACGGCATTACGTTGGCAGCTTTTTTGCTTTTTCTTGAAAACCTACTGAAAATACACAAATTTTCCATATGGAATTTGGCAACAACGCCACTTGTTTTAATTTGCTAAAGTGATAAAATACTAACCATGAAATACTTCACAACGGAGGAACCTTTTATGAAAAAGTTTTTTGCTCTGATTCTGGCCGCCATGCTGTGCCTGACCATGTGCGCCTGTGGCAATTCCGCATCTGACAAGCAGACCCTGACCGTGGGCTTTGACGCCGAGTTCCCGCCCTTTGGCTTCATCGGTGCCGACGGCAAGTACGACGGCTTTGACCTGGCCATGGCCCGCGAGTTGTGCACGCGTCTGGGCTGGGAATACAAGGAAACCGCCATCGACTGGAACTCCAAGGACTCTGAGCTGTCTTCCGGCAACATCAACTGCATCTGGAACGGCTTTACCTGCACCGGTCGTGAGGATGAGTACACCTGGTCCGACCCCTATGTGGACAACAGCATCGTGCTGGTAGTCAAGAAGGATTCCGGCATCGCCTCTATGGCTGATCTGGCCGGCAAGACCGTCATGGCACAGGCTGCATCCTCTGCCGTCGATGCCATCAACGGCAATGAGGCCTTTAAGTCCTCTCTGAAGGAAGTCATCGAGCTGGCTGACTACAACACCGGTTTCATGGAGCTCAAGCAGGGCACCGTGGATGCCATCGCCGCCGATCAGGGCGTTGCTGCCTACCAGATCGCCAACAACGAGGGCGAGTACATCATTCTGGAGGAAGCCATCTCCACCGAGCAGTACGCTGTGGGCTTCCTGAAGGGCAACACCGAGCTGCGTGACGCTGTCAACGCCGAGCTGAAGAAGATGGCCGAGGACGGCACCATGCTGAAGATCGCCCAGAATTATGTGGACGACGGCCTGGTGATCGAGAGCCTGTGTATGCTGAAGTAACCCGAGAGAGAAACCCTCTTTTCCTCCCTTAACCCTCAGGTAGCGGAGACGGCTCCCCGTCTCCGCTATCGCTGTCGAAAGGACGTTTGTTTTCATGACTGTGCAAACCATGCTTTCCCTGCTGCTGCAGGGCTTTTTGACTACATTAGCCATTTTTGTGCTGACCCTGCTGGGCTCGCTGCCCCTGGGTCTTTTGGTCTATTTCGGAAAGAAGAGCCGTATCGCCCCTCTGCGATGGCTGGTCAATGCCTATATCTCCATCATGCGCGGCACACCGCTGATGCTGCAGCTGATGGTGGTCTATTTTGGCCCCAACCTGCTGTTTGGACTGAGTGTTTCCCCCAACTGGCGATTCAGTGCCGTGATCATCGGCTTTGTCATCAATTACGCCGCCTATTTTGCGGAAATTTACCGCGGCGGCATCGAGTCTATCCCTCAGGGTCAGTACGAGGCCGCCGAGGTGCTGGGCTACACCAAGACCCAGACCTTTATGAAGATCATTCTGCCCCAGATGGTCAAGCGGGTCATGCCCTCTGTGACCAACGAGGTCATCACGCTGGTCAAGGACACCTCTCTGGCCTATGTTATCGGTGTGGTGGAAATGTTCACCCGTGCCAAGCAGATCAACTCTGCCCCCGGCGGCATGGGTCTTTGGGCCTTTTTGGCGGCCGGTGTGATTTATTATGTCTTCAACTTCATCGTCACCGTGGTCATGGATCAGGTGGAGAAGAAGATGTCCTATTACCAGTAAGGAGGTGTCCCCATGAGCGTTTTGACCATGAAGAATGTAAAAAAATCCTTCGGCGACGTACAGGTGCTGCGGGACATCAGCCTGACGGTGGAGCACGGACAGGTGCTGGCCATCATCGGCCCTTCCGGCTCGGGTAAATCCACCCTTTTGCGCTGCGCCACCCTGCTCACCGAAATGACCGACGGCAGCCTGTATTATCTGGATCAGCCTGCCGCAGAAAGCCGGGACGGCAAGTCGGTTTATGTGGGCAAGGAGCAGCTGAAGCAGCTGCGTTCGGCATTCGGTCTGGTATTCCAGAACTTCAATTTGTTCCCCCATTATTCGGTGCTGAAAAACCTCACCGATGCCCAGATCACCGTTCTGGGTCGCAGCAAGGCGGAAGCTGAGGCCAAGGCTCACGCGCTACTGAAAAAGATGGGTTTGGACGACAAGGCCGACGCCTACCCCTTCCAGCTTTCGGGCGGTCAGCAGCAGCGTGTGGCCATCGCCCGCGCCCTTGCCATGGACCCTCAGATCCTGTTTTTTGACGAGCCCACCTCGGCGCTGGATCCCGAGCTTACCGGTGAGGTGCTCAAGATCATCCGGGAGCTTGCCCACGAAGACATGACCATGGTGATCGTCACCCACGAAATGGCCTTTGCCCGGGATGTTGCCGAGCAGGTGATTTTTATGGATGGCGGTGTGATCGTGGAACAGGGTCCGCCCGAGCAGGTTTTGGGCAATCCTCAGCAGGCTCGTACCCGTCAGTTTCTCCAGCGCTACAGCGAAAAATAACCCTTTTTTGCCTCCGGTTTTCACCGGAGGCATTTTTCTGTCAAAAATATTTTCTTTCTGAAAAATCGTAATAAAAATCGTACAGTTCAAAAGCATTGATTTTACTGACTTTTAAGCTGTTTTTATCTAAAATCGTTCAGACTCCATTCTGTATTGCAGTCTACTTTTATTTGTGCTATACTCCGTTCATCACTTGATCCCGGAGGACACCATTATGGCAAATATTTGTATTCTGATTTCCATCGTTCTGTATCTGGCCTTTATGATCGGCGTTGGTGCCTGGTACACCAAGCGCAACACCAGTGCTGACGATTTCTATCTGGGCGGCCGCAAGCTGGGTCCCTATGTCACCGCAATGAGCGCCGAGGCTTCTGATATGAGCTCCTGGCTGCTGATGGGTCTGCCCGGTCTGGCCTTTTTCAACGGTCTGGCCGACCCCTTCTGGACGGCCGTCGGTCTGGCTGTAGGCACCTATCTGAACTGGCTGCTGGTGGCCAAGCGTCTGCGCTACTACAGCGCGGAGATCTCTGCCATTACCGTTCCCGAGTTCTTTTCTCTGCGTTTCGGTGACAAAAAGCGCCTGCTGCAAGGTTTGGCTGCCATCGTCATCATCGTCTTCTTTGTTCCCTACACCGCCTCCGGCTTTGCCGCCTGCGGCAAGCTGTTTTCCACCCTGTTCGGTTGGAATTACCTCGCCTGCATGGTGGTCAGCGCTGTAGTCATCGTAGGTTACACGCTGCTGGGCGGCTTTCTGGCGGCTTCTGTCACCGACCTGATCCAGTCCATCATCATGACCATCGCTCTGGCAGCCGTTCTGGTGTTTGGTATCTTTTCCGCTGGCGGTCTGGACAGTGTCCTTGCCAACGCTTCTCAGGTTGCCGGTTATCTGAAGGTTACTGAAATGGGCAACATTCTCACCGGAGAGACCACCTCCTACGGTCTGCTGACCATCGTTTCCACCTTGGCCTGGGGCTTGGGTTACTTTGGTATGCCCCACATCCTGCTGCGCTTTATGGCCATTGAGGATGCCAGCAAGCTAAAGGTATCCCGTCGCGTGGGCACCATTTGGGTGGTTATTTCCATGTTCGTTGCCATCTTCATCGGCATCGTAGGCTACGGCATGGTGCAGAACGGCGCAATGGACGGTTTCACCAGCGCCTCCGCCGCTGAGGCCATCATCGTTTCCATGGCAAAGCTGATCTCCCAGCGCGGTGTGCTGGCAGCTTTGCTGGCCGGTGTGATCCTGGCCGGTATTCTGGCCTCCACCATGTCTACCGCCGACTCCCAGCTGCTGGCGGCTTCCTCCAGCGTCAGCCACGACTTGATGTGCGGTCTGCTGGGCAAGCAGCTGTCCGAAAAGCAGAAGATGCTCATCGCCCGCTTGTCTCTGGCTTTGATCTCGGTGTTTGCCATGTTCCTGGCCCGCGACCCCAACAGCTCGGTGTTCACCATTGTTTCCTTCGCCTGGGCCGGTTTCGGTGCTTCCTTTGGCCCCGCAATGCTGTGCGCCCTGTTCTGGAAGCGCACCACCTGGCAGGGTGCACTGGCCGGTATGCTCACCGGCGGCGTGATGGTCTTTGTCTGGAAGTTCCTGGTGAAACCCATGGGCGGTGTCTGGGGCATTTACGAGCTGCTGCCCGCCTTCCTGATGGGTCTGGCAGTCATTATTGTGGTCAGCCTGTCCACCAAAAAGCCTGAAAAATCCCTGATCGACACCTTCAATGCCGTCAAGGCCATTCGTTAACAACACTTACCAACACAAAAGCGGCTCTTTTGAGCCGCTTTTCCTTGTGTTTGGGGCAAAAATCCCGTATAATAAGGGCATCTTTCGAACAAAGGAGCCGTTCCCATGTCACTGACTCCAAAACAGGTGGAGACCCATTACGCCGCCGTCCAGGGCACCTACTGGGCTTCCAACTGCACCCTGCGGGGACTGATGGCGGTGTTTCTCAGTTATCACGGGCTGAACGATGCCCAGATCGGTTACACCTCGTCGCTGATTTATTTCTGCACCATCGCCCTGTCTTTGCTGCTGTCCGCCTGGGCGGACAGACATCCCCAGTCGCCCCTTAAGCGAACGGTGGCCGCCCTGTATTTGTTATCGCTGGCAGCTGCCGCCGTGATGTATCTTCTACCCCTGCCGACGCTGCTGATGATGGCGGTCTATGCTCTGGACAGCTGTTTCCACAACTGCGCTGACAGTATTCTCAACGCCCTGATGATGCAGTTCGCAGACAACGGCATCCCTGCCCGCTACGGCTGGCCCCGTGGCGTGGGTTCCATCACCTATGCTTTGATGGCCTGGGTGCTGGGCGTACTGATGGAGCGGTATACGCCAAACATTATTCTACCGATTTTCCTGGGGCTGTGCACCCTTTCGCTGCTGGCGCTGTTTCTGCTTCCCGATCCCGGCCCCCGGCGCGTGAAGGAAAGTGCGCCCCGCGTGTCCTATCTTTCCATGCTCAAGGGCAACCCCACTCTGGTGTTGCTGCTGTGTGCCTGTATCGTTTCGGGTATGGGGCAGTGCGCCGGTTCCACCTATCTGATCCGGGTGGTGGAGCGTCTGGGCGGCACCTCGGAACAGCTGGGGCTGGCTATGTTCATTCAGGCCGGTGTTGAACTACCCATGATGTTTGCATCTTCCTGGCTGCTCAAGCGCTTTACTGCCCGCGGACTGCTGACCCTATCCTTTTTCGCCAATGCCATCAAGCTGCTGATGCTCAATTTGGTTCCCAATCTGCCGCTTTTGTATCTGGTGATGGCCTTTTCCATGTTCTGCTTCGGCATTTACGGCTTCGCCTCTGTGCTGTTTGTCAACTCTATCGCCGGTGAGCAGGAAAAGGTACGCGCCCAATCCTTGCTGTCCCTGTGCTACGGCAGCGGTCTGGGCGGCATCCTGGGCAATCTGCTGTCCGGTGCGCTCATCGGTGTTCTGGGGCTGCGCAAGCTGCTGTTCGTATCCTTTGGCCTGTGCCTGGCAGGCGCGATTCTCATGGCGCTGTGCGCCCGCCGCCACCACAAGCATTTTTCTTTGTAATTCTTCCTTTGGAGGGCTGTTTATGCCTCGTTTGTTGATTTCTCTGCAGGCCATCGGTCAAAATGCCGCTGCCATCTGCACGCTGTGCCGCAGCCACGGCATTTCTGTGGCCGGTGTTGTCAAAGGCTCCGGCGGCGATGCCCAGGTGAGCCGCGCACTGCTGGACAACGGCTGCGCCCAGCTGGCCTCCTCCCGGCTGTCACAGTTGGCGGCGCTGCGGCAGCAATTTCCGCAAGCGCAGACCCTGTTGATTCGGATGCCCGATCCGGCGGAGGCCGAGCAGGTGGTAGCCGCCTGTGATTTGAGCCTGAACAGCGAGGAGCGCACCCTGCGTGCACTCAGTGACGCCGCCGTAGCTGCAGGTCGCACCCACGGGGTCATCCTGATGTATGAGCTGGGCGACCTGCGTGAGGGCGTTGCCTCGCCGGAGCAGCTGATCGCTCTGGCAAAGGCTGCCGAAGGGCTGCCCGGCTTGCATCTGGCCGGTATCGGCGGCACCCTCAACGATATTTACGGCGTCAGCCCCTCGGAGGACAACATGGCCGCATTGGTCAATGCCTTCCACGCCGCAGAGCAGGCCGTGGGACGCAAGCTGGACATTCTGTCGGGCGGCAGCACCACCGCACTGCCCATGCTGCTGCAGGGCAAGCTTCCTGCCGAAATCAACCATCTGCGTATTGGCGAGGCCATCCTCACCGGGCGGGATCTGCCCGATCTGTGGGGCGTACAAGCCGAGGGCTGCACCAGCAACACCATGGAACTGGAAGCCACCGTCATCGAATCCAACGCCAAGCCCACCCGTCCCTGGGGCGTTCGCAGTCAAAACGGTTTTGGCGAGCAGCCGCCCCTGCCCTCTGATCGCGGCGTGCGCCGCCGGGTGATTCTGGACATGGGCCGTCTGGATGTGGGCGAACCCAGCCAGCTGATTTGCCCCAGTGGCATCACGGTCATCGGTGCCAGCTCCGATCATCTGGTACTGGATGTGGAGGAATATCCCACATCCCTGCAGGCGGGGGACAAGCTGCGTTTTCGGCTGTTCTATCAGGGAATGTTGTTTGCCTTCCATTCCCCCGATGTGGAAAAAGTTTATATGGACAAATGAGAAAAGCGGCTCGTCTGAGCCGCTTCAGCGTGTCAAAAAAGTCAGATTTGTGTTTACCAAAGGACACGGGCCGCTGAG
>CAZVRM010000086.1:0-6738 GCA_964629605.1 uncultured Oscillospiraceae bacterium | reverse complement strand
CTTGCCTGCGCCGGTAGAGCCTACGAAGGCGATTTTCTGGCCGGGCTTGGCATACAGCGAGATGTCGTGCAGCACGGTCACGTCAGGGGTATAGCCAAAGCTGACATGATTGAGCACCACGTGACCTTCCAGCTTCTCCAAGGGCACAATATCGGTGTCGGGAGCCTCGGGCTGGGCGTCCAGCACCTCAAACACACGCTCTGCGCCTGCAAGGGCGGCGAAAATCGTGTTCATCTGCATGGAGATCTCGTTGATGGGACGGCTGAACTGACGGGTATAATTCACCGAAATGGTCAGACCACCGATGTCAAAGCCCCGCAGCACCACCAGCAGGCCGCCTACACAGGCGGTCAGCGCATAGGTCATGGTGCTCAGCTGGTGGGTCACCGGACCCATGATGCCGGCGCGGAACTGTGCCTTGATCTGGGACTCACACAGGCGGTTGTTCAGATACGCAAACTCCTCCAGAGCAGTCTGCTCATGGTTGAAGACCTTGACCACCTTCTGGCCGGAAATGGTTTCCTCCGCAAAGCCGTTAAGCATACCGAGATTCTTCTGCTGCTCGGAATAAGCGCCTCTTCCCTGCTTGATGATCGCTTTGCTGGCCATAGTGATCACCGGGGTCATCACCAGCGTGATACCGCCCAGAATGGGGTTGGTATACATCATCAGCACCAGCGTGCCCACCAAGGTTATGGCACCCGAAACGATCTGAATCAAGGTGGTGTTGAGCATTTCGCCAACGGTGTCTACGTCGTTGGTAAAGCGGCTCATAATATCACCGGCAGCGTGGGTGTCAAAGTATCGCACCGGCAGGATCTGGAGCTTTTTATACAGGTCGTCGCGCAGACGGCGCAGGGAGCGCTGGGAAACCGTCAGCATCAGCCGCTGCTGCAGAAACTGGGATGCTACCGAGGTGGCATAGACCGCCGCCATCAGTCCCAAACCGCCGGCAAGGCCTGCCAGACGACCGGCCAGATCGACCTCTGCGGGATCATAATACAGGAATTTATTCATAATAGGGCGCAGCATATAGGAGGATACCAACGATGCACCCGTAAAAATCAATGCAAATAGGATCGCAAGCGCCAGAATTCCCTTCTCCCGGGAAAGATAACCGGCCAGACGGCTCACCGTCTTTTTCAGATCCTTTGGCTTTCCCTTGGCGCTCATACCGCCGCCGGGGCCGCGCCGGGGACCAAGGGTCATGCCGCCCGGCTGTTTACCGCTCTGGCCGCGGGAATGACCATATTTCTGCTCGAGGCGCTGAAATTTATTGTTTTCCATATCAGACAGCCTCCTTTTCGTCTTTCTGAGACCAATAGATCTCCTGATAGGCCTTGCAGGACTCCATCAGTTCAGCATGATTGCCGCAGCCAACGATCTTCCCCTGATCCAATACCACGATCTTGTCGGCATCCATCACCGAATTAATGCGCTGGGCGATAATCAATTTGGTGACACCGGGCAGCTTCTCCCGGAATGCGCGACGGATGGATGCATCGGTGGCAGTATCCACCGCACTGGTGGAGTCATCCAAAATAAGAATCCTGGGCTTTTTCAACAGCGCCCGGGCAATACACAGGCGCTGCTTCTGACCACCCGACAGGTTGACGCCGCCCTGCCCCAGCTCGGTATCGTAGCCCTGGGGGAAGGACATGACAAAGCCGTCAGCCTGGGCGATGGCTGCTGCCGTACGGATTTCCTCCATAGTGGCGTTTTCATTGCCCCAGCGGAGATTTTCCGCAATAGTGCCCGAAAACAGGGTGTTTTTCTGCAGCACCACGGCGACACTTTCCCGCAGATGATACAGGGAGTGCTCCCGCACGTCCAGTCCGTCCACCAGCACCTGGCCGTCGTCCACGTCATACAGACGGGAGATCATGGACACCAGCGTGGTCTTGCCGCTGCCGGTAGAGCCGATAATACCTACCAGTTCACCCGATTCGATGGACAGATTCACATCGTCCAGCACCTTTTCCCGATTGTTTTTAAAATAGCGGAAGATCACATTGCGGAACTCCACGCTGCCCGACTGCACCTTGCGCGCCTTGTTCTGCACATGATCGTCATTCAGATCCACCACAGCGTCCAGCACTTCGCAGATACGGCGGTGAGAGGCCGCTGCACGGGTTCCCTGAAGAATGATATTTGCCAAAAAGTTGAGCGCCATCAGCACCTGTGTCAAATAAGTGATAAAGGCCGTCAGCGTACCCAGCTCCATGTCGCCTACCATGATCTGTTTGCCGGCAAACCAGACCACCGCAAGGGTGGTTATATTAACCGCAAGGGCAGAAATGGGCATCATCAGAAGCATCATTTTCAATGCGGAAACGCTCTTTTCCACCAGATCGGCGTTGATCTTGCCAAACTTTTTGACATGGTAATCTTCCCGCACAAAGGACTTGATAACACGCTCGTTGGTGATGGTCTCGCGAACGTCGATGTTCAGCAGATCCAGCTGCTTCTGCATTTTGTTGTACCGTGGCGAGGCCACATATATAATAAGAGCAATGGCCAATCCCAAGAACGGTACCACCACCAAAATGACCTTTGCCAACGCAGGATTCAGGCTGAAGGACATAATGAGTGCGCCAATCAGCATGATAGGGCTGCGGAACATACCACGCAGCAGGGTCTGGGTAAAGTTCTGAATCTGAGTAATGTCGTTGGTGATGCGTGTGATCAGAGAACCGGTGGTAAAATCGTCGATATTGGAAAAGGAGAAGGTTTGGATCTTGGTAAAGACCGCACTCCGTATATCGGCAGCCAGCCGGGATGCGCCTCGGATGGCAAAATTGGCGCCCAGTACACCGGTGCCCATCATGCACAGCGCCAGCACAAGCATCAGCAGGCCGTGGCGCAGAATATAGTCAATGTCTCCGTTGGCCGCACCAATATTGATGATATTGGCGTTGATGTACGGCAGGATGAACTCACCGCAGGCTTCCAGCACCATAAAAAACGGACCCAGCAAAAAGCTGTACCAATATTTCTTAATATAAGGTATGTAACGTTTCAAAAACATCCGCTCCTCTCAAACTAAAAAACATTTTATACTAACGCCGTTAGCTTGTCAATTTGAACTTTCTGAAATTTACAGAGTTTGTTCTCAAAAACGCATTGACTTTACTTCTGAAAAGTGATAAAGTGCTTTTTATAGTGTAATAAACTCCTCGGACAGGCTTTTGCCGTAAATCCGATTGGGAAAGGAATGTCTGTTATGAAAGAAATGAACCGTAAGAATCAGCACTTTACCGATTCTGTTATCCGTCGTATGACCCGTATCGCACTGGATGTGGGTGCCATCAACCTGGCACAGGGCTTCCCCGATTTTGATCCTCCCAAGGCCATTACTGACCGTCTGGCCGAGATCAGCCAGATCGGCCCCCATCAGTACCCCATCACCATGGGCGCTCCCAACTTCCGTCAGGCACTGGCAAAGAAGTGCGAGCACTTCATGGGTCGTAAAATTGATCCCAACACCGAAATGGTGGTCACCATCGGTTCCACCGAGGCTATGGTGGATACCATCTTTGCCCTGACCAACCCCGGCGACAAGGTGGTTCTGTTCTCCCCCTATTTTGAGAACTACCATGCTCAGATCATTATGGCGGACTGCGAGCCCATCTATGTTCCTCTGGTGCCCCCTGCATTCAACTTTGATCCCGCTGTTCTGGAGGATGCCTTTAAGCAGAATCCCAAGGCCATCCTGATCTGCAACCCCTCCAACCCCAGCGGTAAAGTTTTTACCGAGGCTGAGCTGAAGTTTATTGCAGACCTGTGCATCAAGTATGACGTTTACGCCATCATGGATGAGGTCTATGAGCACATTGTCTATCCCGGTCACAAGCACACCTACATGAACAGCATCCCCGGCATGTGGGAGCGCACTGTTTCCTGCTCTTCCCTGTCCAAGACCTATTCCATCACCGGCTGGCGTCTGGGCTATGCCATCGCTCCCCAGCATATCATGGATCGTATCAAGCAGTATCATGACTTCAACACCGTTGGCGCCCCCTCTCCCCTGATGGAAGCCGCTGTGGTGGGTCTGGAGATGCCCGACAGCTATTATAAGGAGTTTGGTGATCACTACGCCCACATGAAAAAGCTGTTCACCGAGGGTCTGGATCGCATCGGTATCCCCTACACCGATCCTCAGGGTGCTTACTTCGTACTGGCTAACATCGGCCCCTACATGAAGCCCGGTCAGACCGACGTTCAATTCTGTGAGGAGATGGCCTCCAAGGTTGGCGTGGCCTGTGTTCCCGGCTCTTCCTTCTTCAAAGAGAACGTGGGCAATATCGTCCGCGTCCACTTTGCCAAGAAGGACGAGACACTCCACGAGGCACTGAACCGTCTGGAGAACCTGAAAAAAATCATGGGTTAACCCCCGCCAAACCTCCTTCGCCGTCAGCGCCAGAAAAATGATGCTTTTTTCCTTGTTTTGTGCAGTTTTGTGAAATTTTATCGATTTAGCCCTGAAAAGCGCTGAATTTTTCAGTAAAGCTGTGCTTGACAGCCATCCACTTATCTGCTATGATTGTCATAACCTCTTAAATTAGCGGAAGGTTGAAATTATTATGATGACTTTTGCGATCGTGAACCTGGCTCTGCTGGGCACTATTGGCATTCTACTGATTATTGCCAATAGTGCTAAAAGTCGTGCCTGAGAGATCGCAGCAAACCACCAGCACAGAACTGCAAAAGGTGTTCTGAACGGATGGATATATGCACTCAAACCGTATGACTTTTCATTAGGTCATACGGTTTTTCTTTTACATTATATAAAGGAGACATCAAATATGGATCGGATCAAAATTTTCGACACCACATTGCGTGACGGTGAACAGTCCCCCGGCTGCAGCATGAACCTGCAGGAAAAGATCGAGGTGGCTCGTTGTCTGGAACGATTGAAGGTGGACGTGATCGAAGCCGGTTTTGCCCGTTCTTCTCCCGGCGATTTTGAATCTGTCAATACCGTTGCGAAAGTCATTAAGGATTGTACCGTCGCCTCTCTGGCTCGTGCAAACGTGGGTGACATTGACGCCGCATGGGATGCCGTCAAATGCGCCGTGGACCCCAGAATCCATTTGTTCATCGCCACTTCTCCCCTGCACATGGAGTACAAGCTGAAAATGACCCCCGAGCAGGTGCTGGAAAAGACCGCTGCCATGGTGGCCTATGCCGCAAAGAAGTGCTCCAACATCGAGTTTTCCTGTGAGGACGCCACCCGATCTGACTGGTCTTTTATGGCCAAGGTGGTTGAGGCCGCCATTAAAAACGGCGCTACCGTCATCAACCTACCCGACACTGTGGGCTATACCACGCCCGACGAGATGCGTGCCCTCATCGAATACATGATCAAAACCGTCCCCGGCTCTGACAAGGTGGAATATTCTGTCCACTGCCACAACGATCTTGGCATGGCAGTAGCCAACTCTCTGGCCGGTGTCATGGGCGGCGCGCGGCAGATCGAATGCACCATCAATGGTTTGGGAGAACGCGCCGGCAACACATCGCTGGAAGAAGTGGTCATGGCCATGCGCACCCGTTCGGGCTTCTTCCCCAATCCGCCCCGCCTGGACACCACGCAGATTTATCGTTCCAGCAAGACGGTCTATTCCATTATCGGTCAAACCGCACCGCTGAACAAGCCTATTGTGGGCCGCAACGCCTTCCTGCATGAGTCGGGCATCCATCAGCACGGCGTGCTGAACAACCGTTTGACCTATGAGATCCTCACACCCGAATCGGTAGGCATCCAGGTAAGCAACATCGTTCTGGGCAAGCACTCCGGCAAACACGCCTTTGAAGATCGGCTGGTGCAGTTGGGCTATCAGCTGGAGGCTGACGAACTGAACCGATGCTTTGAAGAGTTCAAGTCCCTGTGCGACAAGAAAAAGGACGTCACCGATGCCGACATCGAAGCCATCGTCACCCATCACTCTGTCCGTCAGGAAGAGACTGTCGACGGCTACGCCCTGGATTGGTTCTCCGTCCATACCAGCAGCCTGACCACTGCCACCTGTACGGTATCCATGAAGAAGGATGACGAAAAGTTCGAAAGCGTCGCTCTTGGCGATGGCCCCATCGATGCCGCCTTCAAGGCCATCGATCAGATCGTTAAGCCCCACAATCATGCCTTTGAAAACTTCACCATCCACTCCATTTCCGAAGGTAAGGACACCCTGGGCGACGTCATCGTCAAGCTGTCTATGGACGGTCAGTATTTCACAGGCAAAGGCCTTTCCACCGACATTCTGGAGGCTAGTATCATCGCTTATATCAACGCCATCAACAAGTTGTGTGCCAGCGCAGCAAAAAACCAGAGAAATGAGGTTCAGTAATTATGGGAATGACAATGACGCAAAAGATCCTGGCTGCCCACGCAGGTCTGTCCTCTGTTAAAGCGGGCGACCTGATCGAAGCCAAGCTGGATCTGGTTCTGGGCAATGACATTACCACTCCCGTGGCTGTGTCCGCCTTTGATGAGGCCGGTCTGACCCGTGTTTTTGATCCCGAAAAGATCGCCATCGTTCTGGATCACTACACGCCCTGCAAGGATATTAAATCTGCACAGCTGTGCGACACCGCCAGAAAGTTTGCCAAGCGCTTTGGCATCACCCACCTGTACGACGTGGGCACCGCCGGTATCGAGCACGCGCTGCTCCCCGAAAAGGGTCTGGTTGGCCCCGGCGACTGTATTATCGGCGCCGACTCCCATACCTGCACCTA
>CAZVRM010000085.1:0-6780 GCA_964629605.1 uncultured Oscillospiraceae bacterium | reverse complement strand
GATCTGCTGAAGAAGACGAGCCTGCAGATCGTCAGCAGCGACCATTCCGATTATGGTTTCTATGTAGAGAGCATTAACGGCATCGGCGAATTCGATCAGGGCAGCGGCAGCGGCTGGATGTATAAAGTCAACGGCGAATTCCCCGATTACTCTGCCGGTCTGTATGAACTCGACGACGGAGACCATGTGGAATGGGTCTATACCCGCGATCTGGGTGAGGACGTAGGCGGCGGATCTTCCAGCAGCGGTACAAAGATTCCCGAGGCAGACCGCACTGCCGCCCGCGCAGTGAAGAATCTAATTGCAGATATCGGCACTGTAACCGAAGAGTCTGGCGATGCCATCAAGGCTGCCCGCAGTGCCTATGACGCCCTAACGGACGAGCAGAAAGAACTTGTCCCCAATTACGATGATCTGCTGGAAGCCGAGAAAAAGTATGCCGAACTGGTCGGAAAGTCCTTCGCTTTCACCGATGTGAGTGAGGGCGACTATTTCTACGAGGCTGTAAAATGGGCAGCTGAGATGGGGATTACCAGCGGTACTTCTGAAACCACTTTCAGTCCCCATGCCAGTTGCACCCGCGCTCAGATGGTGACCTTCCTATGGCGTGCGGCGGGAAGCCCCGAGCCTTCCGCTAACGAAACAGCCTTTGGCGATGTTGATTTGACTTCCTACTATTACAAGGCGCTGCTCTGGGCTGTGGAGAACAGTATCACCAGCGGCACTTCTGCTACCACCTTCAGCCCGGATGCGGTCTGCACCCGTGGTCAGATGGCCATGTTCCTCTACCGCAGCGCCAAGACACCCGCTGTCAGCGACAGCGTTTCCTTCACTGACGTAGGTGAGTCGGCCTATTATAGGAACGCTGTCCTTTGGGCAAAAGCCGAAGGGATTACGGCCGGAACCAGCGCTACTACGTTTAGCCCCGATGCGGCCTGCACCCGTGCCCAGATGGTGACCTTCCTTTACCGCCATCTGGCGAAATGAAACAACTTTCCTGTGAAATAACACCGCCCACCACGGATCTCTCCGTGGTGGGTCATGGTGCTGATATGGAGATCGGAGGAAATTGATGAACAAAACAAAAAAACAACTTTGCGGGCTGCTCCTCAGTTTTGTCATGCTGTTGACACTTTGTCTTCCGGCCGCGGCGAGCGAAAATAATCTGGCCCCTGTGGTCTCCACCAGCGCCGAGTATATGCTCCGCATGGTAAAAGCGCCGCAGGTCGGCTCCGTGGGCGGTGAATGGGCTGTGCTGGGTCTGGCCCGCAGCGGCTATGATGTTCCGCAGGAATATTGGGATGGCTATTATGCTGCCGTGGAGGAGTATGTGGAAGCCCGAAAGGGCGTGCTGCACACGAAGAAATACACGGAATATTCCCGCGTGGTGCTGGCCCTTACTGCCATCGGCGCCGCCCCCACAGATGTTGCGGGGTATAATCTGCTGACACCCTTGGGGGATTTTGAAAAGACGCTTTTCCAGGGCATCAACGGCCCCATCTGGGCGCTGATCGCGTTGGACAGCGGCAGTTATGATATGCCCATCAACGCAGAAGCGAAGACCCAGGCCACCCGCCAGATGTACGTTGATGAGATCCTGCGCCGGCAGCTCAATGATGGTGGCTGGAATCTGATCGACGAGGGCGGAGATGGGCAGGCCGATCCGGACGTCACCGGCATGGCCCTGCAGGCCCTTGCCAAGTATCAGACTCAGATTGCGGTTAAAACCGCCACAGATAAGGCACTGACTTGCCTGAGCGAAATGCAGGATGCGGACGGCGGCTACTCCAGCTGGAACATTTCCACCTCCGAAAGTGTTGTGCAGGTCATCGTAGCCCTTTGTGAGCTGGGCATTGATCTCAATGACCCTCGCTTTGTGAAAAACGGAAACACTCTGCTGGATAATCTGCTCAGCTACCGAAATGCTGATGGCAGCTTTGCCCATACCGCAAACGGCAGCGGCAGCAATCTGATGGCATCCGAACAGGGTTTGTATGGCATCGTGGCAGCCATGCGCGCCACGCAGAATAAAACCAGCCTGTACCGTATGAGCGACTGTGTCATTCACCTGTCTGGCGATCAGGGAGCGGAGGCCGTTGGCCTGCCTGGCAAACACGCAGATGTGCAGAAAAGCCCTATCGCTGCTCACAGTACCACCTTTGCAGATATTGCAAACCATGAAAACAAGGCCGCAATCGAAGCGTTGGCATCCAGAGGAATCGTCACCGGATATAATGCCAACACCTTTGGCCCCAACGACACAATGACCCGTGCCCAGTTTGCCACCATGGTGGTACGAGCTCTGGGCCTTCCCCTTCAAACAACGGATACCTTTGCGGATGTAGCGCCGGATGCGTGGTACGCCTCCTTTGTGGGAAGCGCCTACACATATGGGATCACAAGCGGAAAGACGGCGACTTCTTTTGACCCCAATGGCACCATCACCCGGCAGGAAGCCGCCGTTATGGTGGCACGGGCTGCAAAGCTCTGCGGCATGAATACAGAGCTGGACTCCTATACGATCCGCAACACCCTTGCCCAGTTTGGTGATTATGTGACGATTGGCGCATGGGCGCAGGAGAGCATGGCCTTCTGCTACCGGGAGGGTATTCTGGATCAGAGCGAGTTGAACGTGGAGCCCTTCCGCCCGATCCTCCGCTGCGAAATGGCGCAGATGCTTTACAATCTGTTGGGCCGTGCGAAGTTGTTGTAAAGGAGACTCTTATGTGGTTTCAGAAAAATAAATGGAAAATCATCCTTCCGGTGCTTGTGATCGCAGTTCTTGCTGCTGCATTCTGCTTTGGCGGCGATATACCGTCCCCAAAGGCTTCCGATGCAACCGGGGACGTGCCCGCGGCAAGCACCTTGCCAGAGACTGCGGTATCTCCCGAGATCGTGCCTGCTGAGAAGGAACAATCTGTTCCGTCAACCAAGCTAGCGGATATACCGGAAAAAGAATCGGAACCGGAGTCAACGCCTGCTCCCGCTCCGGGGCTTCTGCAGCCACCAGTAGAAATTGAGCCTGAATCCGACCAAGACCAATATCTTACCGACCCTGTGCCGGTGGGAAAACCTTTGCCCGCAGAACCGCAGGATGTGACCATCAGCACCACTGCTCGCACCTGTACCATCTCCATCTCCTGCGCCACCATTTTGGAAAATATGGATGCCCTCAATAGTGCCAAAACAGACTTGATCCCTGCTGACGGCTGGATCCTGGCGCCCACAAGTGTTACCTTCTACGAGGGGGAAAGCGTGTTCAACGTGCTGCAGCGCACCTGCAAGCAGCAGAAGCTTCACATGGAATTTGAGGACACCCCCATCTACAACAGCGCCTATATCGAAGGAATCCACAACCTGTACGAATTCGACGTGGGCGAGCTTTCCGGCTGGATGTACAGCGTCAACGATTGGTTCCCCAATTACGGCTGCAGCCGCTATCAGCTAACAGACGGCGATGTGATTTGTTGGGTCTACACCTGTGATCTGGGGCGGGATGTAGGCGGCGAGTATTCTGCAGGGAATGGCCGTAGCTGAAAACAGGTGATACGACATGAACAGAGACACATTTTCGAGCTATCATCCTGCTGTCAATTTCCTGTATTTTGCCTTGGTACTGATCTTCACCATGTTTTTTATGCACCCGGTCAGTCTGGTCATTTCTCTCGTATCCTCGCTAATCTATTCCATCTATTTGAGCGGCAAAAGGGCAGTCCGCTTTTCCCTCATGTATCTGCTGCCCATGATGCTCATGGCGGCACTCATCAATCCGGCGTTTAACCACGAGGGAGCTACGATCCTGCTCTACCTCCCTACGGGCAATCCATTGACGTTGGAGAGCATCATCTACGGTTTGGCTTCGGCGGTGATGCTGGCTGCAGTGATCACATGGTTTTCCTGCTATGCGGCGGTAATGACCTCGGACAAGTTTGTCTATCTCTTTGGCCGCATCATCCCGGCATTGAGTCTCATTCTCTCCATGACACTTCGCTTCGTGCCGAAATTCAAGGCGCAATTTCAGGTAGTTTGCGAGGCACAGCGCTGTGTAGGAAGGGACACAGCAAACGGGACCGTGCTTCATCGGCTGAAAAATGCCATCACTATACTGTCTATCATGGTCACATGGTCGTTGGAGAACGCTATTGAAACCGCAGACAGCATGAAAAGCCGGGGCTACGGACTACCGGGGCGCACTGCCTTTTCCATCTACCGCTTTGATGAACGGGACAAAACAGCGCTGTGTTGGCTCTGCTTCTGTGGTTTTTATATCATCGCAGGCTGGATCGCGGGCAGTTTGGACTGGCAGTATTATCCCATTATCAAGGGGACGATCACCGGTATGTTCCCCATCAGCTTTCAGCTTGTGTATCTGGCCCTTTGTCTGACACCTGTGATTTTAAACAGATTGGAGGATAGGAAATGGAAACATTTACAATACGAAACCTGAGCTTTTCCTATCCCGAGCAGGAAACGAAAGCCGTAGACGATTTCACGCTGTCTGTCCGGCCGGGAGAGTTTGTCGTTCTCTGCGGCCCCTCCGGCTGCGGGAAAAGCACTTTGCTCCGTCAGCTAAAAACCACACTGGCTCCCCACGGGAGGAAAACGGGCGAGATCCTGTTTGAAGGCACACCTTTGGACGAACTGGATCAGCGCACCCAGAGCCAGAAGATCGGCTTTGTGCAGCAAAGTCCGGAAAACCAAATCGTCACCGACAAGGTCTGGCATGAGCTTGCTTTTGGATTGGAAAGTCTGGGCTGTGACACTCCCACCATCCGCCGCAAGGTGGCGGAGATGGCGTCTTTCTTCGGCATTGAGACATGGTTTTACAAGAACGTAACCGAACTCTCCGGCGGACAGAAGCAGCTGCTCAATCTGGCTTCCGTCATGGCAATGTCCCCCTCCGTCCTTGTTCTGGACGAGCCGACAAGTCAGCTTGATCCCATCGCGGCCAGTGACTTTCTCGCTACGCTGGGCAAGATCAACCGGGAGCTTGGCACCACTATCATTCTGACCGAGCATCGGCTGGAAGAAGCCTTTCCGCTGGCGTCTACGGTAGCCGTCATGGATCGGGGCAAACTTCTTTGCACCGGCACACCGAAAGAAGTGGGTATGATGCTCAAAGACAAGGACCACTCCATGTTCCTCTCCATGCCCACCGCCATGCGGGTTTGGGCTGCGGTGGAGAATAAGGCAGACTGTCCTGTTACTGTCCGGGATGGCCGAGATTGGCTGACGGAATATGCCGCAGGCCATGAGCTGAAAACCCTTCCCGCAGAAAAACAGCACATCTATTCTGATGAAATCGTCATTAAGGCAGAAGAACTATGGTTCAAGTATGAAAAGGATGCCCCGGATGTAGTCAAGGGCTTCTCCCTCTCTGTGAAAAAGGGAGAGTTCCTTGCGATCCTTGGCGGAAACGGCACAGGCAAGACCACCAGCCTGAAACTGCTGGCAGGGCTTTTGACGCCCTATCGCGGCACCGTACATATAAGCGGCAGTATCGGTGTCCTACCCCAGAATCCCCAGACGCTCTTTGTGAAAAAGACAGTCCGAGAAGATCTGTTTGAAATTCTCAGAGGACGGGAATTGGATCAGTGCGAAAAGGAAAACAGAGTGGCGAAAGTCGTACAGCTCTGCCGTTTGGAATCGCTGCTGGATCGGCACCCTTACGACCTCTCCGGTGGTGAGCAGCAGCGGGCGGCATTGGCCAAAGTGCTGCTCCTCGCCCCGGATATTCTTCTGTTGGACGAGCCTACCAAGGGATTTGACGCCGAGTTTAAGAAGGTGTTCGCAGAGATCCTGCAGGTACTCCTGCGCCGGGGGGTGACCATCTTCATAGTCAGCCACGATGTGGAGTTCTGCGCCCGTTACGCCCACCGATGTGCCCTGTTCTTTGATGGAAATATCGTTACCCAAGGTTCGCCCCGTGCTTTCTTCTCGGGCAATAACTTCTATACCACATCTGCAAACCGCATGGCGCGTGCGTTTGTTCCCGAAGCAGTGACCGCAGAAGATTTGATTGCCGTTTGCGGTGGTGAACTTTCTCCGGCCGTTGATCTTCCTGACGAGGATTTTTCTTTGCCTCACCCTGCTGAAAACGCCCCAGATTGGAAGCCCACTCCTCTGCCTTGGTGGAGAAAATTTTGGGCAGTGGTGAGCGGTACGGTTAGTATATTCCTGCTCATTCAGGCCATAGGGGTTACCGATCTGACCGCCTTGATTGGAGCAGAGGGTATGACTTCGCTGGCTGGGAACCAGCTACGGATGTACGCCGCGCTGATTTGTTCTATGCTGGTCTTTGCGTTCTCTGTTTCCAGGCGCACCAATCGTCCAGACTATTTACTGCAAACACCGACAGAAAAGCGCAAGCTGAGCAAACGTACCACTGTTGCAACCGTTCTGATTCTTCTGCTGATCCCGCTTACCCTGTTTGTAGGTGAAACGTATCTGGCAGGACGAAAGTACTACTTCATCGGCCTTTTGATCATGCTGGAGTGCACGATCCCCTTTTTCCTGATTTTTGAGAGTCGCAAACCCAAAGCGAGAGAATTGGTCATCATCGCGGTACTCTGTGCCATCGGCGTAGCCAGCCGAGCGGCGTTCTTTATGCTGCCTCAATTCAAGCCGGTTATGGCGCTGACGATTATTGCAGGCGTGGCATTCGGCGGCGAAACCGGCTTTCTGGTTGGAGCTATGACCATGCTGGTGTCCAACATCATGTTTTCTCAGGGGCCCTGGATGCCCTGGCAGATGTTCTGTATGGGCATTATCGGATTTCTG
>CAZVRM010000084.1:0-6781 GCA_964629605.1 uncultured Oscillospiraceae bacterium | reverse complement strand
CAGGACAACATCGACGAGGTCATCCGCATCATCCGCAGCCGTTATGACGACGCCAAGGAAGCGCTGATGGAGCGGTTTGGTCTGGATGATATTCAGGCACAGGCCATTCTGGATATGCGTCTGAAAGCCCTGCAGGGTCTCGACCGGGAAAAGCTGGAGAACGAATACAAGGAACTGGAAGAAAAAATCGCCTATTACCTGCAGGTGCTGGGCGATCCTGCCATGGTGCGTGCCATCCTGAAGGAGGAGCTGCAGGCCATTTCCGACAAGTTCGGCGATGACCGCAAGACCGAGATTCAGAATGTGGAAGAGGAGATCGACTTCGAGGATCTGATCGCCGAGGAGCTGAATATCTTCACCCTCACCAGCCGTGGCTACATCAAGCGCATGGCCTCTGCCGCCTACACCGCCCAGAAGCGGGGCGGCCGCGGCAAGATCGGCATCAAGACCCGGGAAGAGGATGTGGTGGACACCATTTTCACCGCATCCACCCACGATAATATCCTGTTCTTTACCAACTTTGGCCGTGTTTACAAGATGAAGGGCTACCGCGTGCCCGAGAGCAACGCAGGCTCTGCCAAGGGTATGAACATTGTCAACCTGCTGCAGATCTCCGGCGAGGAGCGGGTCACCGCTATGATCCCCGTCCGCCAGATGGATCAGGGCGGCAAGGTGTTCTTTGTCACCCGCAACGGTACCGTCAAGCGCATGGATCTTAGCGTGGTCAACACCGAGCGCAAGGCCGGTGTCCGCGCCATCACGCTGGACGAGGGCGATCAGCTGGAGAAGGTGCTGCTGACAAGCGGCGAGGATAAGATCATCATCGCCACCCGGGACGGCGCTGCCATCCGCTTTGACGAAAACGAGGTGCGTACCATGGGTCGTGAGGCCGCCGGCGTTCGCGGCATCCGTCTGAAGGACGGCGACCAGGTGGTTGGCGCTGCCAAGGAGTATCCCGACTCTTACCTGCTGACCGTCACCGAAAACGGCTACGGCAAGCTGACCGAGCCCGAGGAATACACCGAGCACCACCGCGGCGGCGGCGGCGTGACGGCACATAATCTGACCGACAAGACGGGCGCGCTGGTGGGCATCCGCTGCGTCACCCTCAACGATGACCTGCTGCTCATCAACGATGCAGGCGTGGTCATCCGTATGGGCATGGAGGACATCCGCATCTGCGGCAGAAACTCCCAGGGCGTGCGCCTCATCCGTATGGACGAGGATATGAAGGTCATTTCCATGACCTGCACCGCTAAGGACGACGAGCTGGGTGTGGAGCCCGGCACCGAGCGTCCTGCCGAGGAAGGCGAAACCGCCGAGGAAACCGAAGAATAAACCCGCAAGGGTCTGTTGCAAAAAGCGCTGATCCCCTGTCATTCCGAGCCGCATAGCGGCGTGGAAATCCGTATCTTTTGTATCCGGACGGAAAACGGATTGCCGCGGGTCTTCGACCCTCGCAATGACGGGAGGGTGGCGGATTTTGCCGCAGACCCTTTTGCCATATGTCAAACAGAAAGGAAATCCCCAAATGTTCACTTCTTTTTATCTTTCCCGCACCGCAGAAGGCGTGGAAATGCTGTTCCTGTTCACACTGGCCTGTGCGCTGGTCTATTTTCTGGGCTGTCTGACCTATCGGGACGGACGCACCCCCCGCGCCATCAAGCGTGCCGCCATCGGTCTGGTGGTAGCCGATGCCATGGTGGAGTTTGCCTATTATCTGGGCTATATGGAGTATTTCCCCGGCTATGATTCTTTGGGCGAGCCCGCCCGGTTGTTCCCCGGTGTGGTTTTCCCGGTGATCTTCTTTGTCTGTTCCTGGTTCTTTGTGAAGATCATGAACGATATGCTGCGCTGATATGAAACTGGTAACCTATTCGTATCGGGAGCAGGAGCTGGTGGGTGTCCTGACCCCCGATGAAGGGTTTGTCTGCCCGCTCACCGCTTTTGGGTATCCCTGTGGGGATATGGTGCAGGCCATCGGCACCCTGCGAAATCCCGTCAAATGAGAAGCGAGCAGCAGATGATGGAGCTGATCCTGTCCACCGCGGAGCAGGACGAGCGCATCCGGGCGGTCTGTCTGGAGGGCAGCCGCACCAACCCCAAGGCACCCCGGGACATCTTTCAGGACTATGATGTGGTGTTTGTGGTCACCGAGACCGAGAGCTTTCAGCAGGACAAGGGCTGGATCGACCGGTTCGGTCAGCGGCTCTATCTGCAGTACCCCGAGGATCATCCGGCCTATCCCTCCGACAGGCACAACTGTTACGGCTGGCTGATCCAGTTTGCCGACGGCAACCGGCTGGATCTCCACGTTTCCACCGCCTCTTGGGTGCTGGAGAACGACGCAAAGGACAGCCTGTTTACCGTTTTGCTGGACAAGGACGGGCTGTTTGCAGGCAGAAAGCCTGCCGACGACAGCGCCCATTGGGTGCAAAAGCCCGATCAAGGGCTGTTTTCTGCCGCCTGCAACGAGTTCTGGTGGTGTCTCAACAACCTGTGCAAGGGTCTGTGGCGGGAGGAGCTGTCCTACGCCCAGTGGGTGATGAACGACCTTTTGCGGCCGCAGCTGCTGGAAATGCTCAGCTGGAAGGCGGCGATTCCTTCCGATTTCCACATTTCCGTGGGGAAATGTGGAAAATATCTGCCCAATTTTCTGGAAAAAGAGCTGTGGGAAGGCTATCTTTCCACCTATTGTAGTGCCAATCCGGGAGAAATGTGGGCGGCAGGGGAGACCTTGTGCGCCCTGTTCCATCAGACGGCACAGCAGGTGGCGCAAATGCTGGGCTTTTGCTACGAGATGACCGAGGCCGAAAACAGCAGGGGCTTTTTCCACCATGTGCGGCAGCTGCCCCGGGACGCAAAGGAGATTTTCTGATATGGAAAAGCTTTCTGAAGAGCAGCAATATATCCGCATGACCGAAACCCCGGTGTCCCGGCTGGTGACCTCGCTGGCTGTGCCCACCGTGTGCGGTATGCTGGTATCCTCTATTTACAACATCACCGACACCTTTTTCGTGTCCCAGCTGGGCACATCGGCGTCGGCGGCGGTAGGGGTAGTCTTTTCCATCCAGTCTCTCATTCAGGCGGTGGGCTTTTCCATCGCCATGGGCAGCGGGAGCATGGTCTCCCGGCGGCTGGGGCAAAAGGACAGCGAAAGCGCCAGCAAGTTTGTCAGCTCGGCCTTTGCCATGGCCTTTGTATTCGGCACCCTGTTGGGGGTGTTTGGGCTGCTGTTTCTGGAGCCTGTGCTAAGTCTGATTGGCTCCACCGAGACCATGATGCCCCATTCGGTGGCCTACGCCCGGTATATTCTGGCGGCGGCACCCATTTTTGCCGCATCCTTTGTGCTCAATGTGGCTATGAAGTCCCAGGGCAACGCGATGTTGTCCACCTTGGGAATGGCGGCAGGCAACCTGCTCAACGTGGTGTTAGACCCCCTGTTGATCTTTGGTCTGAAAATGGGTACGGCTGGCGCGGCGCTGGCCACCGCCATCAGCCAGTGCGTCAGCTTTTTGGCGCTGCTGTGGTGCTTTTTGAAAAAGCAGGATACCCTGCACATCAAGTGGAGTCTGGTCAGCCGGGATGTGCACGATTATATCACCATCGTCCGGGTGGGTTCGCCCACTCTGTGCCGACAGGGCTGCGGAAGCATTGCCTCGGCGCTGCTGAACAATCGGGCTATGCTCTTTGGCGACGCGGCAGTGGCAGCCATGTCCATTGCGAACCGTGTGTATAACGTGATTCGCTCCATTCTGGTTGGTATCGGACAGGGCTTCCAGCCGGTGGCGGGCTTCAACTATGGCGCAAAACGCCCCGACCGGGTGAAGGCGGCCTTCCGCTTTACGCTGGTGCTGGGTACCGGTGTGGCGCTGCTTTCCACCGGATTGCTGGCGGTTTCTGCGCCCCAGCTGATGGCGCTGTTCCGGAGAGATGACCCGGAGGTCATCCGCATGGGTTCACAGGCGCTGCGGATGCTGTGCGTGGTGCTGCCCCTGCTGGGCTATTCCACCTATGTGAACCAGATGCTTCAGTGTCTGGGGCGGTCGGGACAGGCCACCTTTTTGGCCTCCTGCCGGCAGGGCACCCTGTATGTGCCGCTGATTCTGGTACTGCCTGCTGTGCTGGGCTTTACCGGCATCCAGCTGACCCAGCCCATTGCAGACGGCCTGACCTTTTTGGTATCCATCCCCTTCCATGTGTGGTTTTTCCGCAGTGAAAAGGGATTGAAACAGTGTGAGAAAGCATAAAAAACGCGCTGCAAAATGCCGTCCTGTCATTGCGAACCAGTCCACAGACTGGTGTGGCAATCCGTTTTCCAATAAAGGAGTATACGGATTCCCACGCCAGTGTGATCACTGGCTCGGAATGACGGGGATTGTGTGCATTTTGCAGCGCTTATTTTTTTCTTTTATTTTTCCGCTTCCAGCGGCTTGATAATGGTCTTGTTCAGGTGCAGGAAGAAGCCCACGGTGCAGGCTACGCCCATGATTTCGGCGATGGGGAAGGCCATCCAGACGGCGTTCAGATTACCGGTCTTGCTGAGCAGCCATGCCACCGGAACCAGCACCACCAGCTGACGGGCGATGGATACGCACATACTGTAAACACCCTTGCCCAGCGCCTGGAAGGAAGAGCCGATGATGATACAGGCGCCTGCCGCCAGGAAGGAAATGGAGATGGTGCGCAGGGCAGGCACGCCGATGGCCAGCATATCGGCGCTGGCATCAAAGAAGCCCAGGAACACGTGGGGGATGAACTGCATCAGCAAAAAGCCGCAGAACATGATGGACATGGCCACCGCACAGGCCAGCTTGATGGTCTTTTTCATCCGGTCGGGGTGCCGTGCGCCGTAGTTGTAGGCGATGATGGGCACGATGGCGTTGTTGATACCGAAGACCGGCATGAAAATGAAGCTCTGGAGCTTGAAATAGATCCCGAACACCGCCACGGCAGTGGAGGTAAAGGCGGTGAGGATGCGGTTCATGCTGTAGGTCATCACAGAGCCGATGGAGGCCATGATGATGGAGGGCACGCCCACGCCCAGAATGGTTTTGATGACGTGGCCGTTGGGGCGGAAGCCCTTGAAGGACAGGTGGATCTCCTTGTTGTACTTGTGATGGAGGAACAGGCCGGTCATAGCACCGCAGAACTGACCGAACACGGTGGCGATGGCCGCACCGGCCACGCCCATGGCAGGGAAGCCCAGCCAGCCGAAGATCAGAATGGGGTCAAAGATGATGTTGACCACAGCGCCCACCATCTGCGCCACCATGGACAGCTTGGTTTTGCCGGTGGCCTGGAGCATACGCTCGAAAAAGACCGACATAAAGCAGAAGGGGCATACGCCGATGCAGATCTGCAGATAGGTGATGGCATCGGGCACGATGGAGGCGATGTCGGTCTGGGAACGGATAAAGGCTCCCGCGCCAAAAATGCCGATCAGCATAAAGATGGCCGCGGCGCACATCTCCAGGAAAAAGCCCTGGCGCGCCGACTCGTTGACCATCCGCTGGTTTTTCTCGCCCAAAGACCGGGACAGCAGGGCGTTGATACCCACGCCAAGGCCGGTGGCAAAGGCGATGACCAGATTCTGCATGGGGAAGCCCAGAGATACGGCGGTAAGGGCATCCTCCGACAGCTTGGCTACGAAGATGCTGTCCACCACGTTATACAGCGCCTGTACCATCATGGAGAGCATCATGGGGATGGCCATGCTGAACAGCAGTTTGGGGATGGGGTCGGTACCCATCCGGTTTTCTTTTTTCGGGGTCGTTTGTTCGCTCATATGTTTTTTCCTCTTTGTTTTTTCGGGTTTGGTTGACAATTTTACTATTATATCGGTAATATAGAAGTGTGTCAAATTTTCTGCAGGAGGTCATCCCATATGGAAGAGGACATCCGACAACTGCAAAAACGCTTTGAAGAGCTTGCCGCCCGGGCGGACGGCCGGGGTCGGTATACCTATACCCAGTTTTTGACCCTCGCCGAGCAGGATGTTCTGCAAAAGCAGGGGCGGTCGCTGGCCACCACCTTTCAGTGGATGGGCGGTTATGAAGCCGCCGAGCGGCGGCTGGCCTGTTTCGGAAGAGAGGAGCACATGGGCTATCCGCCCGAAAGCCCGGTGCAGTGTGTGATGATCGCCCCTGCCAACAAAAAGTTCGCCGGAGAGCTGGGACATCGGGACTTTCTGGGCTCGCTGATGGGTCTGGGCATCAAGCGGCAGCTGCTGGGAGATATTCAAATCGTGGACGGGGTGGGCTATCTGTTCTGTCTGGAGGAGATCGCCCCTTATATTTGTGACAATCTGACCTCGGTGGGGCGCACCACCATCCACTGTGAGGTGTGTCAGCCCCCCGAACAGCTGTCTTTGCCTCCCGAGCCCTGCGAGCTGGTGGTGGCATCCCAGCGGCTGGACGCCCTCATTGCCGCCGTCTGGCGGCTGTCCCGGTCAGATGCACAGGAACTGCTGGAAAAGGGCATGGTATTCATCGACGGCCGGCTGGTGGAAAGCCCCTCTCATACGCTGAAAGAGGGCGATGTGATTTCGGTGCGGCACCAGGGGCGGTTTCGGTATGAAGGTACCCTTCGGGAGACCAAAAAGGGAAGACTGCGGGTCTCGGTTCGGGTGTGGTGATTGATAAGCACAGGAGAGTACCTTCTCACTGAGGTGCTCTATGCCCACATAGCGCGACAATGTTCAGGTGATAAAATAATCTGGAGTGGCCGAGTCTATCGCGGAGCACTCCCCCGTTTCTCGGGGGTCTTGGGGGATCGCAAT
>CAZVRM010000083.1:0-6783 GCA_964629605.1 uncultured Oscillospiraceae bacterium | reverse complement strand
GGCGCATCCATCGGACACGTCAGCCCCGAAGCTGCTTCCGGCGGCACCATTGCACTGGTAGAAGAGGGCGACATTATCGCCATTGACATTCCCAACTGCTCCATTGAGCTGAAGGTTTCTGACGAAGAACTGAAGAAGCGCAGAGCCGCATGGGTCTGCCCCGAGCCCAAGGTCAAGACCGGCTATCTGGCACGCTACGCCAAGCTGGTTTCCTCTGCCGACAAGGGCGCTATTCTTTCTTAAGGAGGGATTCCGTTGCAAAATATGATTTGCAGACTGGTGCTGTTTCGTCCCACGGAAGACAGCATTCTCCGGCAGCTTGCCAATGGTTTGGAAGGGGCTGCGGGCGACAACCCTTCCCCTGCTTTGCTGGATCAGATCTCTCTCCAGTTTCGCCGGATGCTGGAACTGGCAGACACCCTCTCGCTGGAGGGCAATCTCTGGCACAATTATCTTACCTGGTTTTTGCTGACCGATGAAAACCCCTTTACCCTCAGCCGGGAATATGCCGCTGACCGGGAGGATACTCTGGGACAAATCGCCAGAAAGGACATTGCCATTTTCCGGGAGCTGTTCCGCTATGACCTGGCCTCTATCGGCCGCAATCTGCTGGGTGTGGATTACTTTGATGCATTGAATATGACCGGCTGCCGGAAAAAGGCCCGGGGCATCGTTGGCTCTTTGGTGTCTGACATGGCAAAGCGGCTGGCAGATGCCGCTTCCACCGACGCTTTTTATCAGCTTCTGACCGAACATTATGCCACACACGGTGTGGGAGTGTTTGGTATGGGTCACGCGTTCCGTGTGGAGGAAGGCAAAACCGTTCAGCTCCGTCCGATTTACAACGAAGATCCGGTTCACCTCAACGATCTGGTGGGATACGAAGAGCAAAAATCCCAGTTGGTGCGTAATACACTGGCCTTTTTGGAGGGGAAACCTGCCAACAACGTTTTGCTCTACGGCGACAGCGGTTCCGGTAAATCCACCTGCATCCGCGCACTGCTCCATGAGTTTTATCCCCAGGGTCTGCGTTTGATCGAGCTGTATAAGCATCAGTTTAAGTCGCTGGCCGATGTGATCGCCCTGGTAAAGGAGCGCAACTGTAAGTTCCTGATCTTTATCGACGATCTGTCTTTTGAGGATTTTGAAATCGAATACAAGTTCCTCAAGGCTGTGATCGAAGGTGGTATCGAGGCGCGCCCCGACAATCTGCTCATTTACGCCACCTCCAACCGCCGTCATCTCATCAAGGAAACCTGGAACGACCGTTCCGACATGGAGCACAGTGGTGACATCCACCGCTCCGATACGCTGGAAGAAAAGCTTTCTCTGGCAAACCGCTTTGGTCTGGCCATCAACTTCTCCGCCCCCAATCGCAAGGAATATCATCAAATCGTCAAAACCCTTGCTGAACGTGCCGGTGTTCAGATGGAGGAAGAGGAACTTTTCCGAAAGGCTGACGCCTGGGACATCCGTCACGGCGGTGTTTCCGGCCGCGCCGCCCAGCAATTCATCAACGATTTGGTGTGCACCGACCAAAAATGAATCCTTTTCCGCACCGTATGAAGCTTAGTTTTCTGCGGTGCGGACTTTTTTGTTTAAAACGCACAGCATTTCTTCCATTTTTCAACAAATCCAATCACATTTTCGTCAAAACCACGATTGACTTTTACACTTTTCTGGACTAAAATGTATGTAAATTATTCTTAGAAAAAGTTTTACGGAAAGGAGCGGTGTCCATGTTCAGTAATTGGATGAAGCAGTTTGAATGTGCGTCTGCCAGCTCTGCAGCCGTTTCTTTTTCCTGCGCCAATAGCTTTGTCATGGACGCCGTTTTGTTGGCGTCCATTCTTTTTGTCCTGGCTGTACTGGGTCTGCATATTCTGGGCGTTTTGGTAGTGCTGGTAGCCCTGATTTCTATCCTGCGAATTATTGTATGCAAATCTAATCAGCCTGAGAGTTTGGCGTAAACGTTTTACTTGATACAGTGAAACGGCCTCGCTCAACGGCGGGGCCGTTTCTTAATGTATAACGGCAGATCGAATCGGCCGCCGATCTGTCAATCCAAATCAAAATAAATATTTTTTTCAAAGGAGAAAAAGATTATGTACAAGAAGATTTTTGCACTCATGATGGCCGCCGCTATGATGCTCGCCTGTCTGGCTGGCTGCGGCAACAACGACACTTCCTCCTCCGGTGTTATTAAGATCGGCGGTATCGGCCCCCTGACCGGTGGTGCTGCTACTTACGGTATTGCTACCAAGAACGGTGCTCAGATCGCTGTCGATGAGATCAACGCCAAGGGCGGTCTGCAGTTCGAGCTGAACTTCCAGGACGACGAAGCTGACGGCGAAAAGGGCGTCAACGCTTACAACAACCTGAAGGACTGGGGTATGCAGATCCTGTACGGTTGCACCACCACCGGTTCCTGCGTGGCCGTTGCAGGTGAAACCTATTCTGACCGTTACTTCCAGCTGACCCCCTCCGCTTCTTCCACCGACGTCACTGCTGGCAAGGACAATGTCTTCCAGATGTGCTTCACCGACCCCAACCAGGGTATCGCTGCTGCTGACTATGTCAGCGCCAACAAGCTGGGCGAGAAGATTGCTGTTCTTTACAACAACTCTGACCCTTACTCCACCGGTATCGCCACCGCTTTCGTGGCTCGTGCCAAAGAGCTGAATATGAACGTCGTGGCCGAGGTCACCTTCCCTGATGACACCAACACCGACTTCTCCACTCAGCTGAACGAGGCCAAGGCTGCCGGTGCTGATCTGATGTTCCTGCCTATCTACTACACTCCCGCTTCCCTGATGCTGGCTCAGGCCAAGGATATGGGCTATGCTCCCATCTTCTTCGGCGCTGACGGTATGGACGGTATCCTGACTCTGGAAGGCTTTGACACTTCTCTGGCTGAAGGTCTGATGCTGATGACTCCCTTTAATGCTACCGCTACCGACGAGCGTACTCAGAACTTCGTTAAGACCTATACCGAAAAGTATGGCGTTGAGACTCTGAACCAGTTTGCTGCCGACGGCTACGACTGCATCTATGCCATCTACGAGGCCTGCCAGAAGAACGGCATCACCTCTTCCTCCAAGGCTACCGAGATCTGCGACAAGCTGATTGCCACCTTCACCTCTGCCGACTTCAAGATCGATGGTCTGACCGGTACCGGCATGGGCTGGACCACCGTTGGTGAGATCTCCAAGACTCCCATGGTCGTCGAAGTTGTCAACGGCGCTTACGAAACCAAGTAAAGAATCTATTCTTTTCCACCGTAGGGAGCGGCACGCCCGCTCCCTGCGGTATTCCTCTAATTAATGACACTTTTATGTAAAGCAGGTGTTATCTTTTATGTCGTTTTTGACCAACCTTATCAACGGCCTAAGTCTCGGCAGCGTTTACGCCATCATCGCACTGGGCTACACGATGGTTTATGGTATTGCCAAGATGCTGAACTTCGCCCACGGTGATGTCATTATGATCGGTGGCTATGTTTGCTTCGTTTCGGTCATGTCTCTGGGTCTGGGCACCGTGCCTTCCATTCTGCTGGCCGTGATCGCCTGTACGCTTCTGGGTATCCTGGTGGAGCGGCTTGCCTACAAGCCTTTGCGCCAGGCTCCCTCTTTGGCGGTTCTGATTACTGCCATCGGCGTGAGCTATTTTCTCCAGAACGCTGCCCTGCTGATTTGGGGCAGCGCCGGTAAGGTCTTCCCCTCCCTGATGGAAGGCCTCCCTTCCCTGCGGCTGTTTGATGGTCAGTTGATGGTTTCCGGCAAATCGCTGGTAAACATCGCAGTCTGCCTGATCACCATGGTGGTACTGACCATTTTCACCGGCAAGACTCGTACCGGCAAAGCCATGCGTGCTGTCAGTGAAGACAAGGGTGCCGCACAGCTGATGGGCATCAATGTGGATGCTACCATCTCCCTGACTTTTGCCATCGGCTCCGGTCTGGCTGCCATCGCCGGCGTTCTGCTGTGCTCCACCTACCCCCTGCTGATGCCCACCACCGGCTCCATGCCCGGTATCAAGGCCTTCACCGCTGCGGTTTTCGGTGGTATCGGCTCCATTCCCGGCGCTCTGCTGGGCGGTCTGTTGCTGGGCGTTCTGGAAATCTTCTGTAACGCTTATATTTCCCAGGAATTGTCCAACGCCATCGTGTTCGGCGTTTTGATCATCGTTCTGCTGGTTCGTCCTACCGGTCTGCTGGGCAAGCCCATCCGAGAGAAGGTGTAAGCCATGGCTGCTAAAATGAAAAACATGAACTTTAAAAAGTTCCTGAAGGGCAACGCCCTGACCTATCTGATGGTCATTGTGGCCTATGCGATCCTCTTCATTATGCAGCAGCTGGGTCTGCTGTCCAACTCGCTGTCCGGCTTTCTGGTTCCTATTTGCGCCTACATTGTCATGGCCGTTTCGCTGAACCTGACGGTCGGTATTATGGGTGAGTTGAGTCTGGGTCATGCCGGTTTCATGAGCGTTGGCGCTTACACCGGCGCTGTCTGCTCCGCTCTGTTGGCTGATCTGATTCCCTTTGCTCCCGTCCGTCTGGCCATCTCCATGGTGGGCGGCGGTATTCTGGCCGGTCTGGTCAGCCTGGTGGTCGTTGTGCCCGTTCTGCGTCTGCGCGGCGACTATCTGGCCATCGTTACCTTGGCTTTTGGCGAGATTATCCGCAACATTCTGCAGGTGATCTACATCGGCAAGGATGCAGACGGCGTCCACTTTGCCATGAGCGAGGCTGCGTTGAACCTGGCTGAGGGCGGCAAGATGATCGTCCGCGGCCCTATGGGCGTTGTCGGTATCCAGAAGATCTCTACCCTGACCATGGGCTTCATCCTGGTGATGATTACACTGGTCGTGGTACTCAATTTGATCCGCAGCCGTCAGGGCCGTGCCATCATGGCAATGCGTGACAACCGCATTGCTGCAGAATCGGTTGGTATCTCTATCGCAAAGTACAAAATCATGGCATTTGTCACCTCCGCAGTGCTTGCCGGTGCTTCCGGTGCTCTGTACGCCATGAATTTTTCTTCCATCCTGTCCAAAAAGTTCGACTTCAACACCTCTATTCTGATTCTGGTGTTCGTGGTTCTGGGTGGTATGGGTAATATCCGCGGCTCTATCATTGCAGCGGCTGCACTGACCATTCTGCCCGAGCTGCTGCGTGAATATGCCGACTATCGTATGCTGGTTTACGCCATCGTTCTGATCGTGGTCATGCTGGTCACCAACAATCCCAAGATCAAGCCCATGATGCAGAAGTTCTGGAACGAGAAGATCGCTCCCAAGCTCCCCAAGAAGAACGCAAAGGAGGGTACCACAAATGGCAAATAAAACCAAGTTGGTTCCCACTCCTTCGGTGGGTTTGATCCCCGAGCGTGACGCCGGCAAGCGTCCCATTCTGGAATGCGTGGGCTTGGGTATCACCTTCGGCGGTTTGAAGGCCGTCGAGGACTTTAACTTGATCATCGGCCGCACTGAAATCGCTGGTCTGATCGGCCCCAACGGTGCTGGTAAAACCACCGTTTTCAACCTGTTGACCAAGGTATACCAGCCCACCCACGGTACCATCCTGCTGGACGGCAAGGACACCCACAACATGGACACCGCTCACGTCAACCGCGCCGGTATCGCCCGTACCTTCCAGAACATCCGCCTGTTCCCCAGCCTGACCGTTGAGGAAAATGTGGCGGTTGGTATGGATACCCAAATGAAGTACAACATGGTCAACGGTATTCTTCGTCTGAAGAATTACTGGCGTGAAGAAAAGCTGGTTCACGACCGCTGTCTGGAGCTGCTGTCCCTCTTCCATATGGAAGGTCTGGCCAATGTAAAGGCCGGCTCTCTGCCCTATGGTGCACAGCGTCGTCTGGAGATCGTTCGTGCACTGGCCACCGGCCCCTCCCTGCTGCTGCTGGACGAGCCCGCCGCCGGCATGAACCCCTCTGAGACTGCCGAGCTGATGGAGAACATCCGCAAGATCCGTGACACCTTCCATATCGCCGTCCTGCTGATCGAGCACGATATGAATCTGGTCATGGAGGTCTGTGAAGGTATCTGCGTGCTGAACTTCGGCCGCATCATTGCCAAGGGCACGCCCGAGGACATTCAGGCCAACCCCGCCGTTATTGAGGCATATCTTGGTAAGAAAAAGGAGGAGGCGTAAGCATGGACACCATTCTGAAAGTTGATGACATCAACGTCTATTACGGCAGCATCCATGCCATCAAAGGCGTTTCCTTCGAGGTCAAGCAGGGCGAGATCGTCACTCTGATCGGTGCCAACGGCGCCGGTAAATCCACCACACTGAACACCATTTCCGGCCTGCTGCACAGCAAAACCGGTCACATTTCCTTCATGGGCGAAGATCTGACCAAGACCCCCTGCCACAAGGTGGTTTCCAAGGGTTTGGCTCTGGTTCCCGAAGGACGCCGGGTATTCTTGCAGATGACCGTCCAGGAAAACCTGGAAATGGGCGCTTTTATTCGCGGCAAGGTCAATCAGGACGATCTGGAGCACGTATTCCAGCGGTTCCCCCGCCTGAAGGAGCGTCGCAAGCAGATTGCCGGCACCCTGTCCGGTGGTGAACAGCAGATGCTGGCCATGGGTCGCGCTCTCATGAGCCATCCCAAGCTGCTGATGCTGGACGAGCCTTCCATGGGTCTGGCTCCCATTCTGGTGGAGCAGATTTTTGAGATCATTCAGTCCCTGCATCAGGCAGGCACCACCATTCTGCTGGTGGAGCAGAACGCACAGATGGCTTTGTCCGTGGCT
>CAZVRM010000082.1:0-6802 GCA_964629605.1 uncultured Oscillospiraceae bacterium | reverse complement strand
CGCACCGTCTGCAGGGTGATGCTGTATTCTCCCTTGGGGCTGCCGTTGATGACCAAAATGTTCATACTTTCCGTCCTTACTCTGCAAAAAAGGTTTCGGGTTTGCGGTATTCGGCGCATTTTTCGGCAAATACCGGGGCGCGCTCCTTCCAACCGTCGCTGTGATAGCCGCGCGCCTGCATGGGGCAGATGCGGATACAAGCGCCGCACTGGACACACTTTGTGGGGTCGGTCTCCTGGGGTGTGGCGCGAGGGATGGCTCTGCCGGGACACTGATCGGAGCAGGCGCGGCAGTTGATGCAGTTGCGGTCAGCGGTGGGGTACATGACCGCAGGCTTGCGCTCGGGAGTCTGATAGTTGGGATCGCCGGGCAGCCGGATGGGCTGGCAGCTCTGCCGGTCGCCTGCCAGCAGGACGGCGCAGGCATCGCCAAAGGCCGTCATGGCCTTGCGGTCGGCGTCGTCGGGACGACCCTTTGCCACCTCATGGAAGATGGAGTGCTCGGCAAGAAACGCACCCGCGGCGATGACCCGGAAACCCCGGGCTTCCAGCAGATCCTTCATCTGCAACAGGGCGTTGTCATAGTGCCGGTTGCCGTAGATGGCGGCGAGGATGGCGGGGGTGCCGTGTCCCTGCAGCTTTTCCACCCAAGGCAGACAGATGTTGGGAATATAGCCGCCGTAGACCGGCATGGCCAGCAGCAGGGCATCCTGGGCAGGGATGTCGATCACCGCCGTGGGCGGCGTTTTCAGCCAGTCGTGGGTTTTATTCTGAAGCCCCATGGCATTCTTGATGCAGTGGGCGCAGGCGGCAGTGGTACCCTTGCCGCTGAAAAACACGGTGTGCAGCATCATGCTTGCTCTCTCCAATAGCTGTCGATTTCTTCTTTGGCTTTGGAAAGAATGGCGGCGGTGTCCGCACCCATCACATCCAGATTTTCGGCAGAAAACAGGACGGTCTCCGGAATGCCGAAATAGCTTTTAGCCAGCGCATCCACATAGGAATAGCCCAGATGAGCAGGCAAAACCGGCCCTCCGGCGGTGGAAACATAGAAAAGCTTTTTGGCTTTACAGAGCCCGCGGGGAAATCCTTCTTCGGTGTACCGGAAGGTGATTTCCTTTGCCATCACATACTCCAGCCAGACCTTGAGGGCAGAGGGGAAGGACAGATCCCAAAAAGGGGCGGCAATGACCACTGTATCGGCCTGTGCAAACTGCCGTGCGTATTTGAAAATGGGGTGGTCAAAGCTGCCTTTGGCGGTCAGTTTGTCCCGGAGCGCCAGCGTCTTGCCGTTGAGGGGCAGAAAATTCTCTTCAAAAACAGCAAGCTCCTCCACCGTGCCGTCCAGCTTGGTCAGCAGATGGCGAGCCAGCTCCAGTGTCCGGGAACCCTCCCGGGGACAGGCGTTGACCAATAAAATCTGTTCCATAATGCATCACCTGAAATGTGTATTTGATACTTTTATATCACAAACGGAGAGGGCTTTCAAGTTTTCGGAAAAAACTGAAATTTTTTATAAAAAAACCCTTGACAAATGTGCACCGTTCAGGTATTATATAACCACGGTTAGACGCAACTAACTCAAGCAGTAAAAAGGAGAAACACCTCCTTGAACCCGTTGGATTTGCAGCGATTTGCCATAGTCGCCTCCAAATAATTAGTCTCACCGATGGGATCACAGGCCATCTCCTGGCTGAAACGAACCGGTTATGCGTCCCGGCAGTCGTTTCGGTAAATCTGGAACCATAACAAAGAGCCCGACATTTGTTGGGCTCTTTGTTATTTTGCTATGCAGAAAGGCGAAAAGGTGCTATAATAAATTAATTAGAGCAACGAGGGGAGGGGCGCCTGTGGAGATTGCGCAGGGCGTGAGCAACTGGAAGCTGACCGTTCGGCGAGAGGCCGATCATGTGGTCATTTTGCGGGCGCAGACCTGCGATGTCCGTGCGGCGCTGCCCGACCAGCTGTTCGGCCTGCCGGTGACCGTGCTGGGGGATCATGCGCTGGCGCCCAATGCCGCTGCCATCGCCGGAGAACAGGTGCAAATTACCTGCGGCAGAGAAGGGGACTGGGACAACCGCAATCTGGAGGATCTGACCCTGCCGGCCTTCCTCACCGCTGTGGAGAACTATGCCCTCTACGGCTGCCGGAGCCTGCACACCCTGCGGCTGCACGACCGGGTGGAGCAGTGGGGCGGCTACTGCCTGATGAATTGCCGGGCGCTGCGGCGCTTCCATATGACCCGTACCCAGCCGCGGCACAGCGAGGCGCTGGCCTATTTGTGCGGTGAAGTCCACGAGGAACTGGAGGTAACCGTCGCCCAAACCGACGGTACGCTGCTACGGCTGATCTTCCCGGATTTTTCCGAGGAATATGAGGAAAACTGCCCCAACCATCATTTTGATTACAAGATTCGCGGCGGTGGGTATCCCTACCATAATCAGTTCCGGGACAAGCAGCTGTCCATGAAGGTCTACGACAGCCTGTGGGATAAATATCTCCGGGAGGAGCACGATCCCGACACCGCCTTGCGGCTGGCCTACACCCGTCTGCGGTGGCCTGTCGAACTGAGCGAGCAGGGAGCACGGCAGTATTGGGACTATCTTTGCAAGCACAAGGAGCAGGCGCTGCTGTGGCAGCTGACAGAGCGGGACGCCCAGGGACTTCAGTTGCTGCTGGAGGGTCTGCAGCCCGAAGAAGATCTGCTGCACAAGGCCTGTGACCTGGCACGCACCACACAAAATACCGAGGGACTGGCGCTGCTGCTGGAAAAGCAGAATCAGAGCGCAGCTTCCGGTTTTGACAAGGATTTTGACCTGTAAATTGCGAAAGGAGGCCAAAAATGTCTGAAACATCCAACGATTTGCAGCAAATCGGGCAGGACATCCTGTTGGCCTCCCGCAACGAGCTGTATATGAACCTGCCCTATCTGGACGTGGTGCTGTGCGGCCTGACGTTCCAGCCGGGAGAAACGGTGACCCTGTCACTGGCCACCGACGGTCAGACCCTGTATTACAACGGCAGCTTTCTGGCTGAGCGATACCTCCGGGGGCGGGTGCTGTGCAACCGGGCTTATATGCACGTGCTGCTCCACTGTATGCTGCGCCATCTGGCGAAAAAATACCAGCACGCTCCCGAACTGTGGGATCTGGCCTGCGACGTGGCGGTGGAAGCCATTCTGGACGAGCTGCATTACCCCTGTCTGGAGTTCGGTCTGGTACCCATCAAGCAAAAAATCTACGGTCAGTGTCTGGCGGAAATGCCGGTGATCACCGCCGAGGGCGTTTACCGCTGGCTGCAAAAGCAGAAGTATACCGAGTACCAGCTGGCGCAGCTGCAAAGAGCCTTTTTGGTGGATGACCACGGCCTGTGGGCGCCGCCCGAAAAGGAGCAAAAAGAGCGGGTGCAGCAGCAGGATGACCAGTGGCGGGATCGGTCGGAAAAGACCCGCACCGCCATGGAGACCGTGCTGGCAGGACAGGCCACCGGCGGGCAACCCATTTTGGAGCAGGTGAAGGTTGCCACCCGGGACGATGTGGATTACCGAGCCTTTCTTCGGCGGTTTGCCGTGCCACGGGAAATTATGGCGGTGGACGGCGACGGCTTTGATTACGCCTACTACACCTACGGCCTGCAGCTTTACGGCAATCTGCCGCTGGTGGAATATCCCGAAACCAAGGAGGAAAAGCGCATCGAGGATTTCGTCATCGCCGTGGACACCTCCATGTCCACCAATGGTGAGCTGGTGCGGCAGTTTCTGGCCTGCACCTATTCCATCCTGCGCTCCACCGAGACCTTCACCCGAAAGGTCAATATTTATATTCTCCAGTGCGACAATCAGGTGCGCAAGGAGACTGCCATTCATGATCTGGAGGAGCTGCGCCGGTATATGGAGAGCTTCGAGCTTTCGGGCGGCAGCGCCACCGACTTCCGTCCGGTGTTCCAGCGGGTGCAGGAGCTGCAGGCCGAAGGGGCTTTTACCAACCTGCGGGGGCTGATTTATTTCACCGACGGCATGGGCATTTACCCCAAAAAGCGGCCACCCTATGATGTGGCTTTCGTGCTGCTGGAGGAACCGCCCATTTCGGTGAAAATGCCTCCCTGGGCGATTCGGCTGGTGCTGGACAGCCCTTCGCTGGAGCGCACTGTTAAGGAACTGGACTTGACACTGGATTCCGATATTGAAGAACTTCCCCAACTGTAAAGAGGTGCCAAATATGAACATCAAACAGGCAAAACAGGAAATTCAGAACACCCTTCGCGCCTATCTCAGCCGGGACGAACTGGGCAATTACCGTATCCCCACCGTTCGGCAGCGCCCCGTGCTGCTGATGGGGCCTCCGGGCATCGGCAAGACCCAGATCATGGCGCAGATCGCCCAGGAGACCGGGGTGGGTCTGGTAGCCTATACCATTACCCATCACACCCGGCAGAGCGCCATCGGCCTGCCCTTTATCCAGCAGCGCACCTATGGGGGCGAGACCTTCTCGGTGACCGAATACACCATGAGCGAGATTCTGGCCTCGGTCTATCAACTGATGGAAACCACCGGCATCCGGGAGGGCATCCTCTTTCTGGACGAGATCAACTGCGTTTCCGAAACGCTGGCACCCATGATGCTGCAGTTTTTGCAGTGCAAGACCTTCGGCAATCAGGCGCTGCCCGAGGGCTGGCTGATCGTTGCCGCCGGAAATCCGCCCGAGTACAACAAATCGGTGCGGGAATTTGACGTGGTGACACTGGATCGCGTCAAACGCATCGACGTGACCGAGGATTTTGCCGTCTGGAAGGAATACGCCCGGAAAAAAGGCGTCCACGGGGCGGTGGTGTCCTATCTGGACATTAAAAAAGAGCATTTTTACGCCATGGAGACCACCGTGGACGGCCTGCAGTTTGCCACCGCCCGGGGCTGGGAGGATCTGAGCGAGCTGATCCAGGCCTATGAAGCCCTCGGACTGAAAGTGGATCGGGAAGTGGCGGGGCAGTACATCCAGCTGCCCCGCATCGCCAAGGATTTTGCCAATTATCTGGAGCTTTATTACAAATATCAGCGGATTTATCACGTGGAGGACATTCTGCAGGGCACCTGGCAGGCCATCACCGTGTCCGAGCTGCGGGCATCGCCCTTTGACGAAAAGCTGTCGGTGATGGGACTGGTGCTGTCCCGCCTGTCGGAAAGCGCCCGCAAGGTGCGGCAGCAGGACCAGCTGACCACAACCCTGCACAGCACGCTGAAGGCCTTTAAGGCCGCGCTGGAGCACACCCCGCCCCGGCAGGTGCTGGAGCAGCTGATCGCCGCCCGTCAGGCCGCCATGAAGATGGCAAAGGACGCCGGACAGCTGGACAAGGAAGCACGGGATCTGAAGACCCGGGAGCTCAACGCGCTGCAGGATTACCGCAGCAAGCTGGTGGACGGCGACATTGCCGACGGGCAGGCCTTCGAGGCCGTCAAGGGTTGGTTTGGCGAGCAGGTGGCTCTGCGCAAGACCATGGCGCAGGATTGCGCCGCCATGTTTGACAATGCCTTTGCCTTTTTGGAGCAGACCTTCTCCCAGAGCCAGGAGCTGGTGATGTTCGTCACCGAGATCACCGCCGGCTTCGACACCTCCTGGTTTGTGGAAACCTTCGGCTGTGAGGCCTATTTCCGCCACAATAAGGAGCTGCTCTTTGACGAGACACAAAAGCGCATCCGGGACAGCATCGCAGCCGCCAAGGCAGAGGTGACCCTGTGAGCAAGATTGGTCTGGTGCTGGAGGGCGGCGCTATGCGCGGCCTGTTCACTGCGGGTGTCATGGATGTGCTGCTGGAAAACGGCGTGACCTTTGACGGCGCGGTAGGCGTTTCTGCCGGTGCGGTCTTTGGCTGCAATTACAAATCCCGGCAGATCGGCCGGGTGCTGCGGTACAATACCCGGTTCTGCAAAGATCCCCGGTATTGCAGTCTGCGCTCCCTTGTAAAAACCGGCGACCTGTACGGCGCAGATTTTTGCTATCGGGAGCTGCCCGAGGAGCTGGATCTCTTTGACACCCAGACCTATGAGCAGAATCCCATGGCCTTTTATGTGGTCTGCACCGACATTGAAACCGGCAAGGCGGTCTATCACCGGTGTGACAAGGCCGACCGGGAAAGCTATGAGTGGATGCGTGCTTCGGCCTCCATGCCGCTTGTTTCCCGTCCGGTGGAACTGGAGGGCAAGCGCTATCTGGACGGCGGTATGGCCGACCCCATCCCTCTGCAGTTTTTTCAATCTGTGGGCTATGACAAAAACGTGGTGGTGCTGACCCAGCCCCGGGATTTTGTCAAAAAGCCCGACGAGGAGCTGCCGCTGCTGCGTCTTGCGCTGCGCCGCTATCCCCGACTGGTAGAGACCCTGAAAAAACGGCACAAGGTCTATAATGCCGAGACCGCCTACATCCGGCAGCAGGAAAAGTCCGGTGCGGTGTTTGTCATCGCGCCTGCGGCACCGCTGCACATCGGCTCGGTGGAAAAAGACCCCGATGAGCTGCGGCGGGTCTATGCCCTCGGACGGCAGGCCGCCAAAGAACAGCTTGCCTCGCTGCAGGCCTTTTTGAAAACAGCCGAATAAAGAAAAAGGGCGCGTTGCAAAATGCACACACTCCTCGTCATTCCGAGCCGGTGGCTACACCGGCGTGGGAATCCGTAGCATCCACAAAGGGAAACGGATTGCGAACCGTTCTGCCGAACGGTTCGCAATGACAGGACTGCATTTTGCAACACGCCCTTCTTTTTAGATTCACTGTCCTTTTGCCAGCTCTTCCTCTTCCAGCTTGCGGTAGGCCACC
>CAZVRM010000081.1:0-6826 GCA_964629605.1 uncultured Oscillospiraceae bacterium | reverse complement strand
GTGAACAGGTCACGGAGCGCCACGGCATAGGGCAGATCCATGAACACACAGGGTGCGGGCGTGGCCGTGGGCGGCACGGTGGACAGGCAGATCTGCTTTTTGTCGATGCCCACGCTGGCCGAGAAGGCGGCGTTGATGGCGTGCTGCACCATCAGTTCGGGCATGACCTTCCAGGCCTCCCGGGCGGTGGCGTTGGCGTTGTGAGCGCCGTCGATCTGCGCCATGTCGGCCCAGGCGATGATCTTCTTGGATTCGCAGGCGTCGACAAAGGAACGAACCATGTTCACGTTGCGGTAAATGACGTTGTACTGGGGGTCCTGGTGACAGCCGTTGACGCCCTCTTCGGCGAACATGACGGCAACGTCGGGACCGGCCACGCCGGAAACGTAGGAGTGATAGTTGATGGGGCGGCCAACCTCGTCCTCGATCATGTCCAGCGCCTTGCGCTGGGCGCGAACCTGCTTCCGGGTGATGGGCACGCCGCCGCTGCCCTGGGGAGTACCCTCGATCAGACCGTCAAAGTGGGACTGACCGGCGGTGCGGATGACCATGATATGGTCGGCGCCGTGGTGGGCAGCCATGCGCATACGGCGAATATCATCCTCGAAACGGCCGGAGGCGATCTCGGTGGTGATGGTGGGCATGGGCTGAGGATCGATGTTGTCAAAATAGTGGGCGGTCATGAGGCCAACGCTGTCACCCTCCATGTTGGCGGAGATGTCACGGTACTGGAAGGGACCCTGCTTCAGCTGCTCGGCAGGAGCGGGGGTACGCCATGTCCAGCCGCGGCGGCGGGGATGATAATGCTCCAGATCCTTGAGGATCTCTTCTACGTCGATGCGCTCGTCTTTGTTCAGCTTGTAGTCAGACATTTCTCTTCCCCTCCTTTAAAACAGCTTTTCGGCCTGATCCCACAGCTCGCCACGGGACAGGGCAACACCGGCGTCACGGATGGACAGTCCGGTGGCCTTGGACAGACGGTACACCACGTTGCCCACGCCGTGGGAGATCAGATTGTGGGCGATGGCCTGCTCCACCATGGGCTTGGCTTCCAGAGAGGAGAAGCCCATACGCAGCAGCACCGAACGCTCGATGGCGGGACTGGTGTTTTTATAGCCCAGCTCCAGCAGAGGATCCACCACCTGCTGTGCCAGCTGCCAGAAATAATTCTTCAATTCTTCGTCGCTCATGCCCTTCAGATGGGCGCGGCGGCTCTCGAAATCATCTTGTCTTTTCATAATTTCACCTTTTCACAAAGAATGGTCATTCCGAGGAGCGCAGCGACGTGGGAATCCGCATATCCCCAAGGGGACGGATTGCCACGGACCGCAAGCGGTCCTCGCAATGACAGAATCGTCTTACATCCCCAGATCCTTCAGGGTCTGGCGGACGAATTCCTCGGTGCCGCGGGTCTCTTCCATCAGATAAGCGATTTCCGCATCGGTGAGGGGACGACCCTGTGCGGCAGCAGCCTGACGCTTGATGAGAGAGCGGCGCAGACGGTTCAGATCCATATCCCGCGCCTTCAGCAGAGAGGGCTTGGCGGGGAAGATGATGTTTTCGCCGGGAACTTCCTCGGCGGGATCGCCGAACTTCAGCTCGATGCCGTTCTTGCGGGCAAAGGCCAGCTGGGGCTGGATGTGCTTACCGGCGCCGGTGTATTCGGTCTCCTGGGCAACGATGATCTGATCCTGATCCATCTCCTGTGCCAAAGCAAAGGCAGCTGCCAGAGAGGTGTTGCCTGCGGGACCCTTTTCCATGCCTTCCAGCGTGGCCAGCGCCTCGGTGATGTAGAAGACCTCGCCCTGCTTGACGGTCACATAGCGATCCATATAACGCAGGGGGCGGGCGGCGGAGCGGGGCACGTCGCTGTGGTCGGGATCGGTGGCATAGGGCACGCCGAAGCCGGTGTGGGCGGTGGTGAAGGACTTGCGGTTGAACTGGTTGTCGGAAGCCATGGACAGGCCGGTGAGATCGACAGATGCGGCAACGATCTGGGCATTGCAGCCGGCCTTACGCAGGCCGCGGGCGGTACCGGTCAGGTTGCCGCCGCCAGCGTTGGCGCAAACCACCACGTCGGGGTGCTTGCCGTAGCGCTCCATAAACTGATGACCCAGCTCCCAGCCCAGAGTCTCCACGCCGGAAATACCGAAGGCGGAGTACAGGGAGGCGTTGAAGTAGCCGGTGTCTTCCAGCATCAGCAGGGTCTCATAGAACAGTTCGGGACCGACGGTGAGCTGCAGCACTTCGGCGCCCAGCGCCTCGCACTTACGAGCCTTTTCCACGATTTCGGGCTGACCCATGCCCTTGGAGTCATAGCACTCCTGAACGATGATGCACTTCAGACCCTGCATGGCGGCCTGAGAGGCCACGGCAGCGCCGTAGTTGCCGGAGGTGGCGGCGACCACGCCCTTGTAGCCCATCTTTTTGGCATGGTACACCGAGGCGGCGGCGCGGCGCTCTTTGAAAGAACCGGCGGGGTTGGAAGCCTCGTCCTTGACGAAGATGCGGGCGCCCTTGCCGGGAGCGGCGCACTTTCTGGCCAGAGCGGTCAGATTGTGCAGCTCAAACACGGGGGTGTTGCCCACGTTGTATTCCTGCTGGATGGCGATATGATCCTCCAGCGTGTAGCCGGTATCGGCCATCAGGGCTTCATAGTCGAAGATGATGCCCTCTTTTTCGTACTTGCTGTAATCCACGCCGATGGCGTCATGAATGATCTGGCTCTTTCGGCCGGTGACGGCGGCGTAACTTCTGTCCATCTTGCTCATGCTTCTGCCCCCTCAAACAAAACGCCTCTCAGCTGCTGGTCGATCTCCAGAATTTCCGGCACATATTCGCCGTAATTCAGAGCGTAGCAGGGCTTTTCTTCCATGAGAATGCCGGTTTCCAGACGGCCGACCACCGTCTTGACGGTGACGGTATCGCCCTGCTGGGCTTCTTCATCCTGCAGCCAGCCCTTGACCCACATTTCCAGGGGGACGGACTTGGTATCCTCCGGCAGCTTGCCGGTGCGCTCCACCGATTCCAGAATGTTGCGGTGGATGCGAACGTATTCGTTCTTCTTAGCCATTTTCTAAACCTCTTTTACTTGACGAGTTTCTTTGCGGGGTCGATGCGGTCACGCATATCGCCCAGAATGGCGCGGGGCACGGGCAGGGTCAGCATGGTGTGCAGGCCGGGCTCGGCGTTGATGACCTGAGGGATCATGTTGGCGCACATGGCGATGGTGCCCTTGCCGCCCTCGATTTCGGGAGAGTTGACCATGTTCACGTCGGGCGTACCCTTGATGATCACATAGTCACCGGTCTGAACGCCCACCTGCTCGGGCTCGATCTGCTGGGGATGATCCATATAGATGATTTCCTTGCCGTCGATGCAGGCGCTGGCGGTCATAGAGACACCGGCAACCTGACCGGCTGCGGCAAAGCCATAGGGGCTCTTGCGATCCACGTCGGTGACAATGGGATCCATATCCTGGGTGAAGCTGTCGATGGACAGACCCAGACCCTCGGCCATCATGCCCACAGACTCGGCAAAGCCAACGTGACCGGCCATCTCGCCGGAGGCCTTCTTGGCCAGGAAGTCGGAAACTTCCATACCGATGCCCTGCTCGGCCATAACGGTGGGGCCGAAGGGAGACAGAGAGTTGACCCGGCGGGAGGTGATGTGCTCCACATCCTGCATACAGCCGGTCCAGACCAGCACCAGCAGATCCATGATGTGGCCGGGGTTGATGCCGGTGCCCAGGATGGACACGCCGTGCTCCTTGGCCAGACGATCCATTTCGGCAGCCAGCTCGGGATTCTGTGCCTTGGGATAGGACATTTCCTCGGCAGAGGTGATGACGTTGATGCCCTGCTCCACGATATACTTGATCTTGGGGAACACATTCTTGGTGAAGGAGTCGGTGCACACCATGACGATGTCGGCAGCACCGGGCTTGATGACGTCCTCGGCAGCGCCGATGATCACGTCGGGACGGTCGCCCTTGGGGGTCTTGATGAACTCATACATGGACTTGCCGACCTTGGCTTCCCAGTCGACCACACCCACGATGTCCACGCCCTTTTTCTTCAGCAGCATATCAGCAATACCGCCGCCCATGGCGCCCAGACCCCAGATGATGACTTTTACGTTTTCCATAAGTAAAACAGTCCTCCTTATAATATAAAAATATTTTATTGCGTTCCATACACATTTATTGTATAATACATCCATCTATTACGCAAGCGAATGTTTTTTATATTATTCATGATTTTTTGGAATGTTTGGAGGACTGGTCATGGGTCTGCAAAAATACACTGCTTTGCTTTACGCCATCGAGCTGGGCAGCATCAGTAAGGCTGCCGCCCACATGGGCTATACCCAGTCTGCTGTCAGCCGAATGATCGCCGATCTGGAACAGGAATGGGGGATGCCCCTGCTCCACCGCAGCCGCGCCGGACTGGAGCTCAGCGCCGCCGGGCAGGTGCTTTTGCCCCACCTGCAGGCCATCGTTTCCGACTGCGCCCAGCTGGAATACACCGTAGGCGAGCTCCACGGTCTGCACACCGGTCTGGTGCGGGTGGGCACCTTCACCAGCGTGGCCGACCAGTGGGTGCCCATGCTGCTCACCAGTTTCCAGCAGCTCTATCCCAACATCGAGTTTGACCTGATGAACAGCGAGCGGTACACCGAGATCGAAGACTGGATCCGTCACGGCAAGGTGGATTGCGGCTTTGTCAGCCTGCCCACCGTCACCGACCTGGACAGCATTTTCCTCCAGCGGGATATGCTGATGGCCGTGCTGCCCCTGGAGCACCCGCTGATGGGTTCCAAGGTTTTCCCGGTAGAGCAGCTGTGTGAAGAGCGGCTCATCGCCATGAAAGAGGATGCCGACTATGAGATCGGCCGGTTTCTGGACGGACTGCCGGTGCGCCCCAAGCCTTGCTATCAGGTCAGCTCTGACCATACCATCCTGTCCATGGTGGAAAGCGGTCTGGGCGTCAGCATCATGCATTCTCTGGGCGCCAGATCGGCTCGGTACAAAGTGGCCTGGAAGCCCTTTGATCTGCATCAGTACCGGGACATCGGCATCGCCACCGCCAAAGGTGCCCGTCTGTCGGGCGCGGCGCGTTTGTTCGTGGAGCACGTCCGGCACCAGCTGGCAGGAAAATAACGCAAAAGCCCGGCAGAAACCTGCCGGGCCTTGCGGAAAAATGAGGGGAGAAAAGAGTTTGGCGCACCGGATGGTGATTCCGGCAACCATTGAAACAAGAATAAAAGCCTACTTCCTGCTACGCCCTTATCATAGCGCATTTTCTGGGCAAATTGATGAACGAAAATCGACGAAAGTGAAAACAATTTGTCAACAAGAGCATTTTTCATTTTTCGTCACTATTTTTTCGTTTATTTCTTTGACTTTTCTTTATTTTGCGAAAAAATATCACTTTTGAGCGATAAACGGCGGCGCGTGTCCCCGGCGGAGCCGTCTTGTTTTTTATCCGTTATCGTGATATATTAATCCTGTTAATCGAAATCACTTCTGCAACTGACGGAAATTGTGGAGCACCACATGGGAACAGGAGTGACCTGGCACAAACGCCGACCGTCTGGGCAGTCCTGTTCACGCAAAAGGGATAGGACTGTCCTTTTTTATTTCGTAACATCGTGAATTGATCTTTATAGGAGGCCAGCAATGAAGAAAATTGCCATTATCATGGGCAGTGACAGCGATCTCCCCGTTCTGGAGGGCGCTATCAAGACCCTGAACCAGTTTGACGTTCCCTGCGAAGTCCGTGTGCTTTCCGCACACCGCACCCCCATCGAGGCTGCCGATTTCGCCCGGTCCGCCCGTGAAAAGGGCTTTGGCGCCATCATCGCCGCCGCGGGCAAGGCTGCCCATCTGGCAGGCGCCATGGCTGCAGGCACCACCCTGCCCGTCATCGGCATCCCCGTGAAGTCCAGCACGCTGGACGGTCTGGACGCCCTGCTGTCCACCGTGCAGATGCCCTCCGGTATGCCGGTGGCCACCGTGGCCATCGACGGTGCGGTGAACGCCGCTCTGCTGGCCATCCAGATCCTGGCCGTGTCCGACGAGGCACTGGCTGCCAAGCTGGAGACCTACCGCAAGGAGGCATCCGACAAGGTTCTGGCCAAGGATCAGAAGATTTCCGAACAGTACAGCACCAAATAAACGGAGGTATTTATGGGCGGCTTTTTTGGCGTCGTCAGCAAGCACGACGCGATTTCTGACACCTTCTTCGGCACCGACTATCATTCCCATCTGGGCACCCGTCGGGGCGGCATGGCGGCTTATGACCCCCAGATCGGCCTGCAGCGGGAGATCCACAACATCGAAAACGCACCCTTCCGCACCAAATTCGAGCACGTTTTCCACGATATGCAGGGCACCTCTGCCATCGGCTGCATCAGTGACACCGACCCTCAGCCCCTGCTGATCCGCTCCAATCTGGGCACCTATGCCATCTCCATCATCGGCATCATCAACAACATGGAGCAGCTGATCGACCAGTATCTGACCTTCAGCGGCGGCCACTTTGACGCCATGACCGGCGGCAAGGTCAACACCACCGAGCTGGTGGCGGCCATGATCAACCAGAAGAGCTCCTTTGCCGCCGGTGTCGAGTTTGCCCAGAACGCCATCGAGGGCACCTGCTCCATTCTGATCCTCCGGGACAACGGCAACCTGATCGCCGCCCGCGACCGGCTGGGACGCATCCCGGTACTCATCGCCAAGGGCGAGGATCGCTTCTGCGTGTCCTTTGAGTCCTTTGCCTATCAGAAGCAGGGCTATGAGTTTTACAAAGAGCTGGGTCCCGGC
>CAZVRM010000080.1:0-6834 GCA_964629605.1 uncultured Oscillospiraceae bacterium | reverse complement strand
GCGCGGTGTGCTCAGCTTCCTTCTCGGTGCCCAGCTCGGCCTCGGGCAGGATCAGATTGATGGTGGAAACACTGCCCTCAGCGTTGGCGCGGACACGGTTCCAGTACTCCTGATCGGAGGTGAACTGGTCACAGGCGATAACAGCCCACTTGGAAAAGTCGGCGTTCTTGGGCAGCAGAATATCAGCAGGCAGGAAAACGTTCTTGTTCATAGGAATCTCCTTCTTTCATACAGATTTCAGAGGGAAAAAAGCGGCAGAGCAGCGCGCTCTGCCGCCAAAAGGGGCTTTAGAATGCGAAGCCGGAGATGATCTCCACAACCTCGGCACCGATGCGCTTCTGAGCCTCGACGGTCTGAGCGCCGATGTGAGGAGTGCAGGAGACGGCGGGATGGCAGTACAGGTCGTGGTTGGCGGTGGGCTCCTCGAACCAGACGTCCAGACCGGCGCCGCGCAGCTTGCCGGAGTTCAGAGCGTCCAGCAGGGCCTGCTCGTCCACGTTCTTGCCGCGGGAGGTGTTGATCAGGATGGCGCCGTCCTTCATCTTGGCGATGCACTCGGCATCCACGAAGGGCTTGTCACCCAGAGCGGGGGTATGCAGGGAAACGAAGTCGGACTGAGCCAGCAGCTCGTCCATGGTGACGTACTTGACGCCGTACTTCTCTTCCAGTTCGGGCTTCACGGTGCGGCCGGTGACCAGAACGGTCATACCCAGAGCCTTGCACATCTTGCCCAGCTCCTGGCCGATGCGGCCGAAGCCGACGATACCGACAGTCTTACCGGCGATCTCGGTGCCCTTGGCATAGTTCTTCTTCTCCCACTTATCCTGACGCATGGTGTAATTGGAGATAGCGACGTAACGGGAGCAGGCGAACATATGAGCCAGAGCCAGCTCGGCAACAGAGGCGGAAGAAGCGCAGGGAGTGTTGCGGACGGTCATGCCGTTCTCCTCGGCGTACTTCACGTCGATGTTGTCAACGCCGACACCGCCGCGGATGATGAGCTTCATCTTGGAGCCCTTGGCAGCATCGATGTGGGGAGCGCGAACCTTGGTCTTGGAACGAACGACCATGGCGTCAAACTCGCACATAGCGGCGCCCAGATCGTCGGACTCATAGAACTGCTCTACGACATCAAAACCCAGCTCCTTCAGCTTGGCGATGGCGGACTTGTCCATACCGTCGGTAATCAAAATACGAGCCATATGATAAAACTTCCTTTACTCAATAATATTTTGTAAAATGGTGGGATACGGGAGGGGAACTCCCCTCCCGTTGATGGTTTTGCTTAGTTCTTGCTCTCCTCGAACTCCTTCAGGAACTTGACCAGAGCCTCAACACCATCCTTGGGCATGGCGTTGTAGATGGAGGCACGCAGGCCGCCGGTGGAACGGTGACCCTTCAGGTTGTCGAAGCCGGCCTTCTTGGAAGCGGCGACGACCTCAGCATCCAGCTCCTCGGAACCGGTGGTGAAGCAGACGTTCATCAGGGAGCGATCCTCGGGATTGGCAGAAGCCTTGAACAGCTTGGAGGAATCCAGGAAGCCGTACAGCAGGGTGGCCTTCTCGATGTTCATGTTCTGCATGACTTCCAGACCGCCCAGGTTCTTCAGGTACTTGAAGACCTTGCCGCAGCAGTAGATGGACCAGGTGTTGGGGGTATTGTACATGGAGCCGTTGTCAGCGTGGATCTTGTAGCTCATGTAGACGGGAGCCTGGGGATGCATATCCTCGCGCAGCAGATCCTCGCGAACGATGACAACAGCCATACCGGCGGGGCCAACGTTCTTCTGGACGCCAGCCCAGATCAGACCGTAATCAGAAACGTTGCAGGGCTTGGACAGGAACATGGAGGACTGGTCGGACACCAGGATCTTGCCCTTGGCGTTGGGCAGGGTGTTGAAGGTGGTGCCGTTGATGGTCTCGTTCTCGCAGATATACAGATAATCACAATCCTCGGGGATGTCCAGATCGGAGCAGTCGGGGATGTAGGTGAAGTTCTTATCCTTGGAAGAAGCGACGACCTTCACGTTGCCGTACTTCTTGGCTTCGGCAATGGCCTTCTTGGACCAGGTACCGGTCTCCACATAGCAGGCGGTGCCGTCCTTCAGCAGGTTCATGGCGACCATGGCGAACTGCACGGTGCCGCCGCCCTGAACGAACAGAACCTTATAGTTCTCGGGGATGCCCATCAGGTCACGCAGGTCCTGCTCAGCCTCAGCGGCGATCTGCATAAAGACCTTGGAACGATGGCTCATCTCCATGACGCACATACCGCTGCCGCGGTAGTTCATCATTTCGTCACGGATCTCCTCCAGAACTGCTTCGGGCATCATAGCGGGGCCGGCAGAGAAATTGTAAGTACGTTCGTATTTCATTGGTATCTCCTCCAATTAATTAGATTTTCACAGTTGAAATTCCGGAAAAAACTTGTGTTTCCGTTAAATATATACTATCATTAAAGGAGAAAGGGCGCAATTCTTTTTGCAAAAAATCGTTAAAATCGTCGTTCCATCGGGTTTCTTTGGTAAATTTTTAGCACTTTTTGCAATGGGTGCGTTCGCTAATCCCATTATTTGGAAATCGTATGGAAAGGAGCACAAAATCATGGCTGAAATTTTGGACAAATTCACTGATTGCATCGGCAACACTCCGGTTTTGCGGCTCCACGCACTGTCCGAAAGTTGCGGATGTTTGACTCCTATTCTGGCAAAATTGGAGTTTCTTTCCCCCGGCGGCAGCGTCAAAGACCGGGCGGCGCTGGCAATGCTGGAGAGCGCCTTGGGCCGCGGTGTGTTGGCTGCCGGCGGCACAGTCATCAGCGCCAGCGCCGGAAATGCCGGATTGTCGCTGGCCATGGTGTGCGCTGCCCTGAGATTGAACTGTATCATCGTTCTGCCCGACACCGTTCCCGAGCTGCGGCGCAAGCATTTGCAGCGATTTGGCGCGCAGGTGGTGGCAGTTCCGGCAGAGGCCTGCGCCTCCACGGTGGAAACGCTGAAAAGAGCCCATCCCGGCGCCTTTGTGGCCGACCAGTTCCGCAACGAGGACAACGCCCTTGCCCACCGCAAAACCGGCGAAGAACTGCTGCGGCAGGTTGGCACCATCGACTACTTTGTTGCAGGTGTCGGTTCAGGCGGCACCATCACCGGCTGTGCTGAGGTCATCAAAATGTACTGCCCCGACTGCCGCATCATCGCGGTAGAGCCCTATGCCTCCCCGGTTTTGTCGGGCGGCTTTCCCGGCGGCCATCCGCTGGCGGGCATCGGCCCGGGCTTTATACCCGAAGTGCTCAACACCTACATCCTGGATGAGGTCATCCGGGTCAAGACCCCCGATTCGCTGCACCTGATGGGTCAGCTGGCAGCCCGGGAAGGCTTGCTCTGCGGCCCCTCCTCCGGCGCAGCGCTGGCAGCTGCCGTTTCGGTGGCACGCCGTCCAGAAGCTCAGGGAAAAACCGTGGTCACTATCCTGCCTGATGTGGGCGAGCGCTATCTCAGTGAAGAGTTTTAAGAAAGAGGTTATATTATTTATGGATCAGAAAAAAATCGACCGGATCAACGAACTGGCCAAACTGGCCAAGCAGCGGGAGCTGACCCCCGAGGAGCAGGCCGAGCGTGCCGCCCTCCGGGAAGAATATATTGCCGCCTTCCGGGGCAATCTGGAGGCACAGCTGAAGAGCATCACCATCCAGTATCCCGACGGCAGCAAGAAAAAGCTGGAGAAAAAAGAGCCTACCCTGCATTAAGAAAAATTCAGAATTTGTTTTCTTGACACCGATACCCCATGGTTTATAATAAAATCAACAGACCGTTTTCCGAAAGGTGGTCATCTTATGTCTGAAGCAAAAACCCCGCCCGCCGGTATGCGGGCCGTTACCAAGAAAAGCGCACTGCCCATCTATGCCGTAGGCGCAGTATGGCTGCTGTGGGCGCTGCTGTTCCCCCTGTACTCTTTGATGCATTTTCTCTTGTGCGGTGCGATCAGCTTGGGCGCCTATCTGATCCTTTCCAAGGTCATTCCCGACAATGTGACCTATGAGAAGATCCCTGTTCCGGTCACCGGTTACGACAGTGCCGATACGCTGCTCAAGGCAGGCGACACGCACCTGGAGACCATTGCTGCGCTGTCTGCCAAGATCGAAAACGCCGAAGTGCGGGCTAAGGTAGACAAACTGGGCGGCACCTGCCAACGGATCTTTGACTATGTGCGGCAGAACCCCAAATCGGCCGATGATCTGCGCAAGTTTATGAACTACTACCTGCCCACCCTGGAAAAGCTGGTGAAGACCTATGAGTTGATGGAGGAGCAGGGCGTGGAGGGCGAAAATATCACGGCCTCCAAAGAACGTATCGCCCAGATGCTGGACACCATGGACACCGCTTTTGAAAAGCAGCTGGACGCCCTGTTTGGCGATACTGCTCTGGACATCGACACCGACATCACCGTAATGGAAGGCATGATGGCGCAGGAGGGACTGACCGATGCAGGAAAAATGCCTTCCGCAGAACCCATTCAGCCCCTACAGGAGGAAGTCTTTCAGGCCGGCGACATCAAACTGGAACTGTAAGCAAGGATTTGATTGAAATTTGAGATAAACGGAGGAAAACACCATGACTGACAAGAATCTGCTGGAAATGGAAGAAAGCATCCCTTCCCTGACCCTGACCCCCGAACTGGACGCAGAGGCCGAGGCCGCCGCAGAAGCTGCGCCCGAAGTGGAACCCGTTTTCCTGGATGAAAGCGCCTATACCGAAGCCGAGCGCAAGGTGATCGCCGATTTTTCCGAAAAAATTGATATTACCAACGCCACTATGGTGCTGCAGTATGGCTCTGCCGCCCAGAAGAAGCTGTCCGACTTCTCGGAAAGCGCGCTGAGCAATGTGCGCACCAAGGATCTGGGCGAAGTGGGTGATATGGTCACCGATCTGGTGGGTGAGCTGAAAGGCTTTGACGCGGACGAGGACGAGGGCGGCATCTTCGGCTTCTTCAAGAAGAGCGCCAACAAGCTGACCAATCTGAAGGCTCGCTACGACAAAGCCGAGACCAACGTGGACAAAATCTGCACCGTTCTGGAAAGTCATCAGGTGCAGCTGCTGAAGGACATCGCCATGCTGGACAAGATGTACGAAAAGAATCTGTCCAACTACAAGGAGCTGGGAATGTATATCCTGGCCGGTAAGAAAAAGCTGCAGTCCATCCGCGAGACCGTGCTGCCCCAGATGATCGAAAAGGCCAAGCAGACCGGCGACGCTGCTGACAGCCAGGCTGCCAACGATATGGCCGCCTTCTGCGATCGTTTTGAAAAGAAGATCCACGATCTGGAGCTGACCCGGATGATTTCCCTCCAGATGGGTCCCCAGATCCGTCTGGTGCAGAACAACGACACCTTGATGGCCGAAAAGATCCAGTCCACGCTGACCAACACCATCCCCCTGTGGAAGAGCCAGATGGTGCTGGCTCTGGGCATGGAACATTCCGTCCAGGCCACCAAGGCACAGCGTGAGGTCACCGAAATGACCAACCAGCTGCTGAAGAAGAACGCCGAAAAGCTGAAGATGGCCACCATCGAGACCGCCAAGGAAGCCGAGCGGGGCATCGTGGACATCGAGACCCTCAAGAATACCAACAAAATGCTGGTGGAGACCCTGGACGAAGTGGTCAAGATCCAGAACGACGGCCGTCAGAAGCGCCGCGAGGCCGAGCAGGAGCTGGGTCGCATCGAGGGCGAGCTGAAGCAGAAGCTGCTGGACATCCGTCAGTAAAAACAGTCTTCCCCTTGAGGGGAAGGTGTCCCGAAGGGGCGGATGAGGTGATACGCTCTGTGCCCCCATCCTCCTGACGAAAGGAGTCTGATCTATGAAATACAATCGTGGTTTAGCTGCCGTAGTAGCCTGCGTGATGGTGCTCGCTGCCGTTTTTATCGGCCTGCAGGGCAAGCCGGTCAGCCGTGACAGCAGCCTGTATATCACCGATAAGGCCGGCGTGATTTCAGATTCCACTGAAATCCAGTTTGCAGCACTGCAGCGGGAACTGACGCCCCGTCTGAGTGTTGCTATCGTGCAGTCTACCGGCAAGATGAGTACTGCAGAGTATTGCGAGACTTTGTGGAACAACTGGCGACTGGGCACTTCTGATATGTTGCTGCTGATGGTCACCGGCAAACAGGACTATTACTTCGGTTACGATACCTCGTCCAGCTTTGCATACACGCTGGACGGCAATTTTGATCTGCTGATGGAGCAGTATCTGGAACCCGACTTTGCTGCCGGAGATTATGAAAATGCCATCCTTACCTTTTCCGATGGTATCCAGACGGTGCTTTTAGGCAATGCTGGCAGCAACAATTCGTATTTTTCGGATGAATATTACGAAGAGTATTCGTATTCCACTGGATTTTCCGGTCTCGGGCTGATTCCGGTGATTGCCTTTATCGTAATCTTTATCGCGGTGGTCGCTGCCGGCAGCATCGGTAAGCCCCACACGCGCAGTAAAACAATCTATCGTACGCCTCCCCCTCCCCCGCCTCGTCCGGCGACAAGACCCCGCATTACCATTCACACCCATTCCCGATCCTCAGCACCGCCCAGAACCACGACCCGTACATCCAGCCGACCCAGCAGTCGCCCCGGCGGCTTTGGCGGTGGCGGACGTTCCTCCGGCGGCTTTGGCGGCGGTGGCAGAAGCGGCGGCTTCAGCGGCGGCGGACGCTCCGGTGGTATGGGCGGTCGCGGAAGAAGATAATCCAGAATAACAGTAAAAGGACGGTTTTACCGTCCTTTTAGACTGTCAAAGAACCGCTTCGCTGGGTTCTTTTCGACAATTTGGTTCCGCGCTA
>CAZVRM010000079.1:0-6911 GCA_964629605.1 uncultured Oscillospiraceae bacterium | reverse complement strand
ATGCGCGAGTATCTGGATACAAAAGAAGAACTGCCGCAGAATTTGCATTCTGCGATAGTTCCGTTTTTCTTTACGCTTTTAATGGTCAGTTATCAAAATCTCGATTTTTTCGCTTTCCGCAGAAACCTTAACCGTCCCGCCGACAGGAAAGGTAATCATTGGGAAAACATGACCAAAGTCCACGCCAAAAACTACAGGAATATCGGCCGAAACCTTGTTGCGAATGATGTCGCTAATCCTTTCGGTGTTCAAACCGCAACTGTCATCGAACCGTCCAAAGACAATGCCCTTGATTGTATCTGCGCCCTCAATTTGCAAAAGAGATTCCAGGTTTCGGTCAAACTCATAGCAAAAATAATCGCCCATGATGTTATCATCTTCAAGGAAAAGTACCTTGTTTCTTATATCGGGCATATACGGAGTCCCTTGTAGGAGATTTAACGTGCAGAGGTTACCACCAATAATGGTTCCTTCGCACATTCCCTCTTGAACGGCATGATATTTCTCTGCTGCTTCAGAAGGAGCAACCGTGACTGGTTCCTCACTCATCACACAGTCAAATAATCCTTTTCGGGTGCATTCTCGTTCTTGGTCGAATGCAAATGTTATAGTGCGGACTGTGATATGTAACCAGACCGGTTTTTGCATAAATTGCATTATGAAGTGCGGTAATATCGGAATATCCACAAAGAATTTTAGGGTTCTTTGCAATCAAATCATAATCCAAATGCCGCAAAAGTTGATTCGCGTTAAATCCACCCAGACACGTAATGATCATTTTAACATTTGGGTCACTGAACGCTTCATGGATGTCCTGGATCCTGGATGCAATACTGGAAGAATGGAACTTGTCCATTTCCCGGCAATTCTTGGAGAATGTGACCCGAAAGCCTTCTTTTTCCCAGAAATCAATCGCATGATAATGGACATCCTGCCTCACTTCTGTTAGGTTTCTTGATGGTGCAATAATACGTACTTCGTCGCCAAGTTTCAGTTTGTTTGCAATCATGCGATTACCTCCTTTTTAGAATAGAAAACGGTGCAGACTTTTGCCTGCACCGTTACGTAAATATCGGTTTAATGATTACCCTGCAAAACAACGAGGAGCAGAACAATATTCATCAATATGTGCAAAAATGAAATGATGCAGCATGACTCTCGCTCCCAATTGTAAATAAGATATTTGACCTTCACTCTTATGAATCTTCGTTTTCAGATGCAATTTCCTTGTCAAAAGGTTTGGGGTACTTCTTCGTGGTGTAATAATACGTCAGAAGCACCACCGAGATCACCACGCAGACACCGCCCACCAGTTGGGAGGTACGGATGCCAGTGTTGCCGATATACAGACTGTCGGTGCGCAGAAACTCGGTGAGGAAGCGGATCATTCCATACCACCCGATATACATGAGGGACAATTCCCCCCGGAACTTTCTGCGGTAGGAATACCAATGAAGGAACAGAAAGCCCACCAATGTCCACACCGACTCATAGAAAAAGGTGGGATGCACCGGCTCGCCGCCGTTGATGACCATGCCCCAGGGCAGATCGGTGACTCCGCCGTGAGCCTCGGCATTGACGAAGTTGGCCCATCGGCCGATGGTCTGGGCCAACAGGAAGCAGATGCCGACAAAATCAAAGGCACTGAGGATATCACCTTTGTGGTGACGGCAAAAGATCAGCATGACGATCACCGTGGCAATAATGCCGCCGTAGATGCCCAAGCCGCCGTTCCAGATGGCAATGATCTCGTCGGGATGCTGGCTGTAATAGCCCCACTCGCAGATAACGTAGTAGAATCTTGCGCCAATGATGGCAGCGGGTAGACACCACAGAAGTCCATCCACCACCTGATCTTGATTCCAGCCGAACTCGTCACAGCGGCGCATACCATAAATTGCAGCTGAAAGCACCGCCACCGTCAGGATCACGCCATACCACATGACATCTTTTCCAAACAAATTAAATGCGACGCGATTGATCTCAAAAACCTTGTCAAACAATCCGGGGAAAGAAATGGAATTGACCATAACAGAACTCCTTAGTTTTTCTTAGCCTTGACAGGCAGGGGGATCTGAGCCAGGATGACGGCGATAAACACCAGTGCACAGCCGACCAGTTCCTTGAAGGACAGACTCTCGTTGAGCAGTACCCAGCCAGCCAAAACGGCAAACACCGATTCCAGACTCATCAGCAGGGTCGCAGTGGTGGGGTCGGTATGCTTCTGGCCCAGGATCTGCAGGGTATAAGCCACACCACAGGACATGATGCCAGCATAGAGGATGGAAACTCTGGCTGCCCAAATATTGACCAGGGTGGGTTCTTCAAACAGGAACATACAGATGATGCACAAAGAGCCAGCCACCAAAAACTGCGTACAGGACATACGGACGCCATCCACATTTTTGGCGCCGAAATGGTCGATGGCCATAATGTGCAGCGAGAAGAAAAAGGCGCAGCACAGCACCAGTAGGTCACCGGTGCCGATGGAGAAGCCTTCGTTGACACACAGAAGATAAAATCCCGCCACGGCGATGGCCACGCACAGCCAAATGACCTTGGGGATCTTCTTTTTGATGAACACACCCAGCAGAGGGACAATGACGATATACAGCGCAGTGATAAAACCGGCCTTTCCGGCGGTGGTCATGCTGACGCCGAACTGCTGGAAAGAACTGGCCACAAACAGGAACAGCCCGCAGAAGATGCCTCCAACCACCGAATTACGTGTAACCGTTTTCTGTTCTTCCGCCGATAGCCGCTGCTCGGCAGGCTTGATCCTGTCAAAAAAGAAAATCACCGGGATCAGCACCAGACCGCCGATCAGCGTGCGGATACCATTATAGGTAAAGGGCTGGACATGGTCCATACCGGCGCTCTGTGCCACAAAGGCAGTGCCCCAAATCAAGGCTGTCAGCAGCAGCATCAGATTGCCGCGCATTTTCTTGCTCATAGGCGTTCCTCCGTTTGCCGTATTTCATGGTCTTATTATATCTGACGCCTGCTTTTTTTACAAGCCCCATCGGTTGCACATTCGGTCATCCTGTGGTATTCTGATAACAATTAAGTCATCATCAGGAGGTATTTCCATGTCCGAAAACCGAATTCCAAAACGCTCTGAAGTCAAACTGGAAAACACCTGGGCTACCGAGGATATTTTCCCCTCTGATCAGGCCTGGACTGAAGAATATGAATCGTTGAAGAGCCTGCCTGCCCAGGCGGCCACCCTCAAAGGTACGCTGGGACGCAGCGCCGCCGACCTGCTGAACTTTTTTAAGAAGAACGATGAGAGCAGTTACCGCCTGCGTCTGCTGTTTAACTATGCCTCTCGCAAGGGCGACGAGGACACCGGAAACGGCTTCTATCAGGATATGCGCAACAAGGCCATGTCCCTGCTGGTTGCTATCGACAGTGCTTCTGCATACGCTGTTCCCGAAATTCTGGCCATTCCTGATGAAGCTCTGGAAGGATTTTTTGCTGCCGAACCTGCCCTGGAGACCTATCGCCGTCCCATCCAGAAGATCCGCCATCAGAAGGATCATACTCTGACCCCTGCCGAAGAGGCTCTGCTGGCCGCCGCCGGTGAGATTGCAAAGGCTCCCGATGCCATTGGCTCCTCCTTCCGCAATGCCGATATGCGTTTTCCCTCTGTCACTGACAGCAAGGGCAATGTGCGCCAGCTGACCCAGGAAAGTCTGGTGGCCTGTCTCCGCAGCACCGACGATGTGCTTCGCAAGAACGCCTTTGAGACTTTCTACACCACACTGTACGGTTTCCGCAATTCCATCGCAACCACTCTGGATGCCCAGTTCCGTCAACTGAAGTTCTTCGCCACCGCCCGCAAGTACAACACCACGCTGGAGGCTGCTCTGAACAAGACCGAAGTACCCGTTGCGGTCTATCACAGCCTGATCGAAGCCGTCCACAACAACATGGACAAGATGTACCGGTACATGGCGCTGCGCAAGAAGCTGATGAGCGTGGACGAGTTGCATATGTACGACCTGTATACCCCCATCGTCAAGGAGGCCTCTGCCGAGATCACCTTTGAACAGGCCAAGGACACCGTTCTGGAGGCTCTGCAGGTGCTGGGCGAGGATTACACCGCCCTGCTGAAGGAAGGCTTTGACAACCGCTGGATCGACGTTTACGAGAACGAAGGCAAGCGTGGCGGCGCCTATTCTGCCGGAGGTTTCCCCCACCCCTATGTGTTGCTGAACCACAAGAACGACCTGGGCAGTATGTTCACCCTGGCCCATGAGATGGGTCACGCTCTGCACAGCTATTATTCCTGCAAAAATCAGCCTCTGTGCACCTCCAACTACGTGATCTTCGTGGCCGAAGTAGCCTCCACCTGTAACGAGGTGCTGATGATCCAGCATCTGCTGAACAAGACCACCGACAAAAAGCAGCGCGCCTATCTGGTCAACCACTTCCTGGAGAAGTTCCGCACCACCCTGTACCGCCAGACTATGTTTGCCGAGTTTGAGCTGTTTATGGGCAAGGCCTGCGAGGCCGGGCAGACCCTCACCGCCGACCTGCTGTGCAAGGAATATCACCGCTTGAATCAGCTGTATTACGGCGACAACGCCGTCATTGATGAAGGCATCGCCATGGAGTGGGCCCGTATCCCCCACTTCTATTACAACTATTACGTCTTCCAGTATGCCACTGGCTTCTCGGCTGCCATTGCCATCGCCATGCGCATTCTGAAGGAAGGCGCTCCCGCCGTGGAGGATTACAAGAAGTTTCTGTCCTCCGGCGGCAGCCAGGATCCCATTTCCCTGTTGAAAATCGCAGGTGTGGATATGGCTTCCCCCGCGCCCGTAGAGCAGGCACTGGAACTCTTCGGCCAGTTGTTGGATGAAATGGAACAGCTGGTAGACTAATTCTGCCAATACGACAAAAGCAGGCTCAAAACGAGCCTGCTTTTGTCTTTTTAAGTATGAAAAATAGCCTTTTGTAAAGTTGACAAAACTTTCTGTTTTAATTTTCCCTAAAATTCACCAGATTTTGAAGGATTTTCATTTCAAAAAGCCCGCAGCCTGTGGGTTTATTCACATTTTCCACAGAGTTTTCCACAAAACAATTTGAAAACCATATGTATAGACTAAAGCAATGTATCGCGATCCAAAGAGCGATATTGGATGGCTTCGGCAACGTGCATTTCCGTGATCTGCTCCGCCCCTGCCAAATCTGCAATCGTGCGTGCTACCTTCAGGATTCGATCATGCGCCCGGGCAGAAAGTCCCAGCGCATCAAACGCACCGGCCATCAAATTTTGTGCTTGCGGAGTTAAGGGGCAACAATCCCGCATCATTGCCGGTGTCATCTGACCATTACAGTGAATTCCGGTACCGGCGTAACGCTTTTTCTGCAGTTCGCGAGCAGTATTGACTCGTTTTCGGATGATTTCGGAGCTTTCGGCCGGTTTGCGCTCTCTCAGCTGCTCATATGCCACACTTTTTACGGGGACGTGCAGATCGATCCGATCCATCATAGGGCCGGAGATCCGCTTGCGATAGGCACGCACGCTTTGCTCCGTACAATTACATCGGCCGGAAGGGTGTCCGAAATATCCGCACTTGCAGGGATTCATGGCACAAACCAGCATAAATTGACTGGGATACGTGTAGATACCTGAAATACGGGACACAGTGACCACGCCATCCTCCAGCGGTTGACGAAGAACTTCGATAGCATCTTTGTGAAACTCCGGAAGCTCGTCCAAAAACAGAACACCATTGTGTGCCAGGGAGATTTCACCCGGCTTGGGTCGAGTACTGCCGCCGCCGGCAAGTCCCACCGCCGAAACGGTATGATGGGGACTGCGGAAGGGGCGCGCTTGCAGCATGGGTGTCTGACTTTCCAGCATCCCAGCCACCGAATAGACCTTGCTGGTCTCCAGTGACTCTTCCAGTGTCAAATCCGGTAAAATCGAAGGGAGCCGCTTGGCAAGCATACTTTTACCGCTGCCGGGCGGACCGATCATCAAAACATGATGAGAACCCGCTGCTGCGATCTCCAAGGCTCGCTTAACTGCCTCCTGCCCCATCACGTCAGCAAAATCCAACCCCTCCGGATGCTGTGTCGCGAAAACAAAAGGCTCCTGAGCCGGAATCTCCTCTTCATCACGCAGATGGCGCGCCAGCTGAAGGACATCCTGAACAGGGATCACCTTTAACCCCTTGCATACACTGGCCTCTGCTGCATTGTCCGCTGGCAAATACAAGGTCTTCATGCCCGCATCCCGTGCTGCCATCGCCATGGGCAGTACGCCGGTAGCCGGCCGCAGTTTTCCCTCCAGACTCAGTTCACCGATGAAACAAGCATCCTCTTTGGGCAAGGGAAGTTGCTTGGAGGCACACAAAACGCCAATGAGAATAGGCAGGTCATACACCGGCCCTTCTTTTCTCAGTTCCCCCGGGGCAAGGTTGACGGTAATGCGCCTTTGCGGGAACTCAAAATCACAGTTTTTGATCGCTGCCCGCACACGATCCCTTGCTTCCTTTACAGAAGCATCGGGCAGACCCACCACATCAAATTGAGGAAGGCCGCCGCTCAAATCACATTGGCAGAGCACCGGCTGTCCCTGTATTCCAACAATACCACATGAATGAATATTGGCTACCATGGTTTTTCCTCCACATGACCAACGGTTCTTATATATTTAATAAGTATAGCAAAAACTACTTCTCTTTGCAATAAAACCCATATCTATCTTCCATTTTCTTGCTTTTCCGAAAAAGTTCGCTTTTTTTCGGTAAACAAACGTTATTTTTTTCTCAAAAAATCAAAGAAAGCGGTTTACATTCGAGGACTTGTCTGATAAAATAATGATGGTTCATTAGGTCAAACCATTGCAAATATAAAAGGAGGCAATCCACCTATGGCAAGAAAAATGAAATCCA
>CAZVRM010000078.1:0-6936 GCA_964629605.1 uncultured Oscillospiraceae bacterium | reverse complement strand
GCCTTTGCCAGCTCGGCGGTGGGGTCGATGAAAGCGCCGGGCAGTTTGAGCTCCTCGGCAACCACGGGCAGCTCGGTGCAGCCCAGAATGAAGTAGTCAGCGCCTTGCTTGGACAGGTCGGCCAGCAGCTTTTCCATGGGCTCACGGACGGTCTCCAGCGGCTTGCCGCCCTTGACGCAGTCATAAATGGCGTACATCAGCACGTCACGCTGCTCCTCGTTGGGCAGGATGCAGGAAACACCCTCTTTTTCCAGCGCGCGGTTATACAGGCCGGAAGCCAGTGTGCCACGGGTGCCCAGAACACAGGCGGTCTTGCCGGGGAACTGCTTGGCGCAGGCCTTGGCAGTGGACTCCAGAATGGAAATAAAGGGGATCTGGGTCTGCTCCTGCAGACGGGGCAGGAAGTAATGGGCGGTGTTGCAGGGCATGATGATGCAGTCTGCGCCGCAGGCCTCCAGATGCTTGAGGGCAGAGGACATCTCGGGCACGGGATCGGCGCCGCCGCCCAGAATCGCGCCGGTGCGGTCGGGGATCTGGGCATTGTTGTCGATATAGATGCGGATGTGCTCGTTGTCGGAGCCAGCCTTGGTCATCAGAACGATTTTCTTGAACAGGTCGGCGGTGGCCAGAGGTCCCATGCCGCCCAGAATACCAATGGTCTTCTTCATGAGAAAAACTCCTTTTCAGAAATAATTCATACGGATACATGATAACGAACACCGGCACAAAAGGCAAGAAAAAGTCGGTATTTCTACCGACTTTTTCAAAAAATCAATGTTTTTTGATCTGCTGATACAGCTCTTTGGCCTCCCGGGCATCCTGCTCGGTGGCCTGTCCTTTGTACCGGGCGGGCAGGTAGAGGGCACGCAGCCGGGACACCAGACCGTCTTCCTTAAAGACCTCGGCCTCCACGTCCCGCTGCTGCCGGGTGTTCATGGTGGGGCGCAGCTCGCCGCCCTCCTGCCGGGTCTTGCGCAAAAGCTGTTGATACCAGTACCGCACCTGCAGGTCGGGGGTGCGGGCATTCAGCCGGGTCAGGGCTTTTTCGCGGGGGGCGAGGGGTGTGGCGGCATAGCGCACTTCGTCTCCGGCAGAGGCGGGGACGCCACGGCGTTTGGCAGCCAGCCAGCGGAACAGCAGCACGATGAAAATGACAGCCAGAAGGATACCGATGGCGGAAAATACATAGGCCGCCTTCTCGGCAACCTCGGGATTTCCTGCCACTTCCTCCATGACTTCTTTTTCCTCTTCGCCCACATCGGGGAACAGACCCTCCAGCTGAACGGGATCAAAGTGGAAATCATCGGGCATAATGGCGTCAAAGACCAGCGCCAGCGCACCGCCAAACACAACGGCAACCAGCAGAATGGGCAGGGAAACCACCCGCCAGCAGCCCTTGAGCACCAGTCCTACCGCAGCCCGGAACCATGGGCTGGACAAAAACAGGCACAGGGCGCACAAGGCCGCCATGGACAGAGCGTTCATCAGACGGAAGCGGGGCTGCCGCAGGGTATCCTCGTCGTGACGCACCATGCGCAGCAGCAGCACCGAACCCAGCAGGAACACCAGAAGATAGGGCAGGGAAAACTGCTCGGCACGCTTGAGCTGCATAAGCGCCACCGCCATCAGCGCGGGCACGCCCAGCAGCTTGAGCGCCAGTAAAAATTGGTCTGCAGCGGTGTAATAGGAGAGATGAAACCGCTCGCTCCACACCGTCCAAAGGGCATACAGGGCGGCAGGTGCCAGAATCACCAGTCCGGCGGTGGTGGTGGGCAGCAAAAAGACCGTCAGGCACAAGAGCAGGGGCAAAAACCGCGCCGAAGGCGTTTTCTGCCAAAGGGTGCGGCTCAGCGCCGCCGCCAGTGCAATGAGCGCCAGCTGGGGCAAAATGCTGCCCGTCAGACCGTAAAGGCTGGCAAAAAAGGCGGCATACATCCCGTAATAGCACAAATCGGTGAGAATTTTCAGAAAAAAGGCCAGATTCATGACAGATTCGCCTCCTCTGGGGTGAGGATGAGGGCGCGGGTGCCCGAAAGCTGCTCCAGCCGGGACAGCTCCCACTGCCAGTCAGCACTGTGCTCGGGGGTAATGAGGATGTGGGTGCGTCCCTGTTCCACATGACGTACCGTCTGCTCCAGCGTGTGGGCAAAGGGGCGCAGCGGGTCGTAGGTGGCTCGTCCCAGTCCCTCCAGTACGGTGGACAGGTGGCCTGCGCCCAGACCGTCGCTGACCTGACTCCAGAGGGTGATGGCACCTGCCGTTCCGGCGTTGGTGACAAAGCGGTAGGGGATGCGCTTGTCCTCCAGCGTTTCGCACACCGTCCGCGCCATGGAGAAGCAGGTCTCCAGCCGCTCCTCCCAGCCCTCGGTGCGTTCACATTCCACGTTGAGCAAAACGGTGGCCGTCAGTTCCAGGGTGTAGTCGTATTTTTTGACCATCAGCTGTCCCGCGCGGGCGCTCTGGATCCAGGAAATGGACTTCATGGGCTCCCGACCGGAGTACTCCCGGAAGCCAAGGGTCAGCACCGGGTCCTCCAGAATGTACCGGTCAACCGACCGGTCACCCAGAAAGCCGCCCAGCGTGTCGGTGATGGCGGGAATATCGCAGGGAACGGGCAGAACGATGACCTCCTCGTTCTGGTCGGTATAGGTCGTCAGCTCGCTAAGCCCTAAAAAGCCGCCGCCCTGCAGGGTGGCTCCGGTGAATACATACCGTCCACGGCGGGGGAGACTGACCTCCACCTGCCGCCGCCAGGTCTGCCGGGGCATGAGATAGAGGGTGTATTCCATCTGGTGGGTGGTCTTGCCGCGATAGTTGGTCACAGCCTGCTGGGTCAGCAGGGTCATCTCCACCGGGATGCGCTGGCTCACATGGACATAGGGCACGAACCGGCGGGAGTGATTGGTGACGGTGTTCACCAGACCAAAGGGCTCATTTGGCTCGGTGATGGTGCGGTCGGGGGCATAATGATGCTCCACGCCGTCCAGTGCGTGTGCAAGCGACCAGTACTGGAGTGCTGCCGCGGCAGCCACCAGAATCAAAACAAAGATCAGCATCAGAGGTTCTCGGTGGGCACGGGGATCTTTTCCAGCAGGGTATGCAGGAACTTTTCCACATCGGCGGCGCGACCGCCGGTGGAGGAGATCCGGTGGCACAGCACCCAGGGTGCCAGATCCTTGATGTCCTCGGGGATCACATAGTCCCGGCCGGAGAAGGCGGCGTTCACCTGTGCGGCCTTATACAGGGCGATCGCGCCGCGGGTGGACACGCCGGTGATGGTGCGGCTTTCGCTGCGGGTGGCGGTGATGATGTCCATCAGATAGCCCGCCACGGCGGGGGAGACGGTCACCTCGGAATAATGCGCCTTCACCCAGGCGGTGTCTTCGGCAGAGACCACCTGTTCCAGCTCTTCAATGATGGCGGGCGCGCTCTTGCGTCCCAGCACCGACAGCTCCTGCTCCCGGGTCATGTAGCCCAGCTTGAGCCGCATGAAAAAGCGGTCGGTCTGTGCCTCGGGCAGGGGGAAGGTGCCGTAGGACTCCAGCGGGTTCTGGGTTGCCATGACCAGGAAGGGCTCTTCCAACACGGTGGTAACACCGTCCACCGTGATCTGCCGTTCCTCCATAGCCTCCAGCAGGGAGGACTGGGTGCGGGGGGTGGCGCGGTTGATCTCGTCGGCCAGAATGATGTTGGAGAACAGCGGGCCGGGACGGAACCGGAACTCACCCTGCTTCTGGTCGTAGAAGTTGATGCCCGTCAGATCGGAGGGCAGCAGGTCGGGGGTGAACTGGATGCGCTTGAAATCGCCGCCGATGGTCTTGGCAAAGGCGCGCAGCAGCATGGTCTTGCCGGTGCCGGGAACGTCCTCCAGCAGCACATGACCCGAGCAGACAAAGCAGGTGAGCACACGGCGGATGACCTCCTCCTTGCCCACGATGACCTTGGAGCAGTTAGAGACGACTTTTTCACAATATTGGGTGAAGCGGGAAGTGTCCATAGAGATACCTTCTTTTATTGATTTAATAGGATAAATAACAATATACCACAGATTTGAGAAAATGAAAAGAAAAAGCGGCTGCCGTTTGCACGACAGCCGCTTTTCACGGTTAGACTTTAATGTAGCTTAGCCTTCGACGATAGCACCGACGGGGCAGGCACCAGCGCAGGTACCGCAGCTCACGCAAGCGTTCTCATCGATCTCGTACTTACCGCCAGCATCCTGGATAGCGCCAACGGGGCAAGCACCGGCGCAGGTACCGCAGCCGACGCAAGCATCAGTAATTTTGTATGCCATAATAAAGCACCTCCTAATTAGTCTACCACCATTCTAACAGAAAAATTAAAAAATGCAATGGGGAAAACGGCAAATAATCCATGAAATAATCCAGGGAATTTTGGAAAGCATAGGCATGGGAGGCGATGTTTATGAAAAAAGAAGCGAAAACCAAGAAGATTTTGCAGCCCGAGGGCGACCGGGTGACTGCCACAGCCCAGCATGAAAACCGATTTTCCCCGCCCCAGGTGAAGCTATGACCGAGCGCCGGTTTTCTCAGAATGGGCAGCAGGCGCTGGTGCGGGCCTATCAGGCTGCGCGACAGATGGGACACGACGCCATCGAGCCGGAACATCTGCTGTTGGGGGTGCTGGGCGAGGAAAGCACCCTGCTGAAGGAATGGAGCGGACTGGAAAAACAGGCGGCTGCAGAGGTGCTCCGGCGGTTGGGCAAGGGACAGCAGACGCCGTCTACTCTGTCACCTCGCAGCGCGGCCGTCATTGAGCAGACTGCCATCATGGTAACACCCGGCAATGCCATCACTGCCCGGAGCTTGCTGTGTGCGCTGCTGCAGCTGCCCCAATGCTTGGGCGTTCTGGAGGCCTGTGGGGTGGATGGAGAGAGCCTGCGGCACAGACTGCAGCCCCGAACGGGGATCCGCGGCACCCGGCGGGAACTGAAGCTGACCATGCAGTTTGGCGAGGATATGACCGCCCGGGCAATGGCGGGGGAATATGACCCCGTGGCCTGTCGGGATCGGGAGATCGACCGGGTGATGCAGATCCTGTGCCGTCGGCAGAAAAGCAATCCCGTGCTGCTGGGACCTGCGGGCGTGGGCAAGACCGCCGTGGTGGAGGGGCTGGCACAGCGCATTGCCGGCGGACAGGCACCTGCGCTTTTGCAGGGGCGGCGGGTGGTCTCCCTGAGCCTTGCGGGTATGGTAGCCGGCACCAAATACCGGGGCGAGTTTGAGGAAAAGGTGCGCGCCATGCTGCAGGAAGTGCGGGCGGCAGGGGATACCATTTTGTTCATCGACGAGCTGCACACCATCTGCGGCGCAGGCTCGGCAGAGGGCGCCATCGATGCAGGCAATCTGCTCAAACCGGCACTGGCTCGGGGTGGACTGCAGGTCATCGGGGCTACCACCGGCGCGGAATTCAAAAAATACATCAGCCGGGACAGTGCCTTGGCCAGACGATTCCAGCCGGTGGAGGTGCGGGAGACCGATCGGACGGATACCGACATCATCCTCCGGGCACTGCGGCCACGGTATGAGCAGCACCACGGGGTGACCATTTCCGACGATGCGCTGCAAGCCGTGCTGCAGCTGGCACCGGCCTGCATGACGGGCAGAGCCGACCCCGACCGGTCGGTGGATCTGATGGATGAGGCGGCTTCCTGTGCCGCCATGGAACAGACCGGCAAGGTGACGGCCGACCATGTGCAGCAGGTGGCGCGCATCCTCCGGGGAGAGGGGATGGAAAGCGATGTTCAGAAGCGTCGGCGGCTGCTGGGGCTGGAAGCCCATTTGAAAAAACGGGTGTTGGGGCAGCCGGAGGCGGTGGAGCAGGTGGCAAGAGCCATGCTGCGGCGGGCTGCCTTTCCCGGGCAGGGCAGACCCCGGGGCGGGTTTTTGTTCTGCGGCCCCAGCGGCGTGGGCAAAACCAGTCTGGCAAAAGCGCTGGCAGAGCAGATTTGCCCCGGCGCAGATGGGTTGATCCGACTGGATATGAGCGAATATCTGGAGAAACATTCGGTGTCCCGGCTGATCGGTTCACCGCCGGGCTATGTGGGCTATGGCGAGGGCGGGCAGCTCACCGAGCGGGTCAAGGCGCGTCCCTGTTCGGTGGTACTGCTGGACGAGGTGGAAAAGGCGCACCCCGACGTGCTCAATGTGCTGCTGCAGATTCTGGAGGAAGGACAGCTGACCGACGGCACGGGACAGACGGTCAGCTTCCGGGAGGCGGTGGTCGTCCTGACCTCCAATCTGGGCTCCGATGTGTCTGTGGGAAAGCCCTGCGGCTTTGTGCGGCAGGGGCAGGGGCAGCTGCAAAAGGAGCGGGTGCTGGCGGCGGTGAAAAAGGCCTTGCGCCCCGAACTTTTGGCGCGGCTGGACGGGGTAGTGCTGTTCCAACCGCTGGAGCAAAGCTCCATGGAGGCCATTTTGCAGCGGGAACTGGAAGCCCTTGCAGAAAAATGCCGGGGACAGGGGCTGGAACTGCAATGGGACAGAGCCGTGCTGCAGGCGATTTTGGTACAACACAGAGAGAGTCAGACCGGCGCCCGCGCCCTGCGGCAGTATGTGGAAAAACAGGTGGAGGATCCGCTGGCGGCAGCCGTGCTGGCAGGGGTTTCGGGCGACCGGATCACCGTCACCGCCGACGGCGGCGAAATCAAGGTGCTGTGGCACGCCGCAGCAGCGGTATAAGGGGAATCTCCTTGCGGGAAGGTCATTGCGAGGGTCGAAGACCCGTGGCAATCCGCATCTCCCGTCTCATGCCGGGATCAGCAACGGATTCCCACATCGCTGCGCTCCTCGGAATGACAGAAAGGGATACAGCAGCGGTATAAGGGAAAAAGAGCGGTTCGCCGCTCTTTTTTTATGCTTGTACTTGCATCTGACAACTAAAAAAGATATAATAAACTGATAAAATACGAAAAGT
>CAZVRM010000077.1:0-7111 GCA_964629605.1 uncultured Oscillospiraceae bacterium | reverse complement strand
GAAAAAACTGCGCCATAACGGCGAAAAGCTGTGTGAGATGGCAAAGCAGGCCGGGCTCACCGATCTGGCCTTCGTCACCAAGTCCTTCTGCGCCCATCCGGACATGATCCGGGCGCTGGAGGGTCTGCCCAACCCCTATCTGGCCGATTCCCGGGTGGAAAATCTGGCCAATTACCCCGAAACCGCCAAGGAAAAGATCCTGCTGCGGCTGCCCATGCTGTCCCAGTGCCAGCAGGTGGTGAAGCACGCTGACATCAGCTTCTGCTCGGAGTCTGTCACCCTGTCTGCGCTGAACAAAGCGGCGGGGGAGCAGGGCAAGTCGCACAAGGTGGTGCTCATGGTGGACATGGGCGACCTGCGGGAGGGCGTGTTCTTCCGGCAGGAGGAAGAGCTGCTGGCGCTGGTGAAGCAGGCGGAGAATGCCTCCAACCTGCACCTGCACGGCATGGCCTTTAACGTCACCTGCTACGGCTCCGTCATCCCCACCCGGCAGACGCTGGATGATTTCAAAAAGCTGGTGGACAAGGCGGAAGCCGCCATCGGCCGCAAGCTGGACTTTGTGTCCTGCGGCAATTCCAGCTCGGTTTACCTGCTGGGGCAGGCTGACTTTACCGGCTTCAACAACCTGCGTCTGGGCGAAAGCCTGCTGCTGGGCAGAGAGACTGCCTATGGTGCCGAGCTGCCCGACCTGTATCAGGATGTGGTCACACTGGAAGCCGAGATCGTGGAGGTCAAGGAAAAGCCCTCCTATCCCATCGGCAAGATCGGCGTGAATGCCTTCGGACAGACGGTGGAGTACACCGACAAGGGTGACCGGCTGCGCGCCATCGCCGCCGTAGGACAGCAGGACATTGACTGCAACGGCTTGACGCCCCTGACACCCGGCATGGAGGTCTTCGGCGCCTCCTCCGACCATCTGCTGCTGGACGTCACCGACTGTCCCGTTAAGGTGGGCGACACCGTCCGCTTCAAGGTGGACTATTCCGCCGCCCTGCGGGCGTTCACCAGTTCCTACGTGGAAAAGGTTTGTGAATAAAAGCAACAACGCCCTCCGGGTCATCCCGGAGGGCGTTTTCTCGCTGTGCATTGTATTTATGAGAAGATGAATTTACAAAATATTAACAAACTACCGATTGTCAATAAATAGAAAAAATGATAAAATTATACAAATAAAATGGCTCATCCTCTTGGTATGTTGTGCGATTTAACGACATGAGAATAAAAAGGAGGCGTTAATATGAGAAAATCATTATCCATTATGCTTGCTATTAGCTTGTGCTTTATGTGCATACTTGTGATTTCTCCTGCGGCTTATGCACAGGAAGCAAGAGCGATGCCCGTTCCGTTTACATTTACTGATGAAATCAGATTGACTGCTGCGAATTTTGGGGATTCATTTCCGCCTGGATGGGCAGATTATGACGTAGTGATCACTGGTCAATATGATGCGCAAGGCGATCATGTGTATTCTATTCAGTCTGTTACTTGCCGTTACAAGGGTGGCTTGAATTGTTCTGACCAAGATTTAGAAATTGTTGCGTGGACTACTGCAACGGAGCGAGGATACGTGTTTTGGCGATTTGAAGGTTCGATAACGTTTTCATGGACTGATCCAATCACAAATAATCAGATTGAGAGAGTGCTGTGGGATAGTGAAACATTCAGCTTTAGGGCTTACGAGTACATGGAATAACTGAAATGGGTAACTTGAGTGGCGTATTCACTGGCTTTTGGCTTGCGCTGATGATCCTTTTTTATCTTGCCTTGTTTGTGCTGGTGATCGGCGGCTGCGCACTGGTCATCCGCAAGCTGAGGGGAAAAGATCGTCGCCTGTAAGCTGTTTCGCGATACTGCATCCAATGAAAATAAAAACCGCCCTCCGGGATGATGGACCCGGAGGGCGATCTTTATGCAGATTTTACAGTCCCAGCGCGGCGGCTACCTTGGTGATGAAGTCCTGGGCGTTGGCCACAATACCCTTGGCGCTCAGACTGCCACGGTCGGCCAGCTTGTTGGCCGAAAAGTCGGAGGTGTCCACGCTGTAGAAATACACCGGGCGGATGGTGCCGTCCTCCTGCACATGGTAGGAGGGGGTCAGGTTGCCGGTGGCGATGGTGTGCAGGGTGGTGGCCATGCCGATGACGGTGGTGGCCTGCTTCACGTGGGAGCGCATATCGTCCTGTCCGGCGTACACGTCGTGGTAAACCTCGGGCAGAGGGCCGTCGTCACGGACGGAGCCTACCAGCACGAAGGGCACGTTGCACTGGACACAGCTGGCGATGATGCCATCGGTCAGCTTTTCGCCCTCCAGAAAGGCAGGGATGGAGCCATAGGCACGCACCTTGTTGATGGTGTCCAGATGATTGTAATGACCGTTGTACTGGGCGCGCTGGGTGGTGATGTCGGCGCCCAGCGCGGTGTGCAGCAACGCACCCTCCAGATCGTGGGTAGCCAGAGCGTTGCCAGCCAGCACGGCCTGCACATAGCCGGCCTTGACGATTTTGGAAAAGGCCTCCCGTGCCTGCACGTCAAAGGTAAAGGCAGGGCCCATGACCCACACGCAGTAGCCGCCGTTTGCCTTTTCGTGCTGCAGCAGCTCCACGATCTCCTGATAATCCCGGGAGAAGCCGGTTTCCCGGGTGCGTCCCTTGCGGAAGGAGAAGTTCAGTCCGGCGCTCTCCTTGGTGGCAAAGGGGTTGCTGTTTACATAAATGCCCTCGCTGCCGTCTTCCGCGCGACCCAGCAGAACGGTGTCCCCCTGCTTGAGATGGCGGAACTCCACGATGTCGATGACGCCGTTTTCCCGCAGTACGGGCACGCAGTCCATGCGGATCTTTTCTGCCAGCACCCACTTGCCGTCGATTTTGAAGTACTCCGGGTCAATGCCGGTGGAGTGAAAATGCTCGGGCGCAACGCCGTCCCGGGGTGCGGGAGCCATGGCCACATTGGGGGCGTTGACAAAGCAGGGCTGGGCAAAATCGGGGGCCTGATAGGCGGGCAGCTGGAAAGACATAATGAGGACTCCTTTAAGACTGGTTTCAATTTTGTTATTTTAGCACGGCAAAACAAAAAAGTACACCCCCCATTTGAACAAAAATAAAAGTTGTTTTAAGAAATTTCTAAGAAAGCGTAAAAGAATCGTTATTTCTGTCAGGAATCGGAAAAAGAGGTTTCCTTTTGTACCATCCTGTGCTATAATTACATAAAAAGTTTGTTCTATTTTGAGGAACGAAAGAGGGGAAACCCATGGAAAAGCGTAATTTTCATACCGCCTTGCTGGGCGGTTTTCGCAAAAAAGACGTGGTGAACTTCCTTGCGGAAGACAAGCGTCGGCAGGAGGAAAGCCTGCAGGCGCTGAATACCCAGCTGGAGGAAGCGGCGGAGCAGATCGGGCAGCTGATGGAACAGCGGGACAGCGCGCTGGAGCAGGTGCAGGCACTCCATGCTGAACGGGAGGAGCTGCAGCGTGCGCTGGAGGCGGCGCGGCAGGAAAATCTCCGGCTGGAGGCCGAGCTGCAGGTGCAGCAGGAGCAGAACGGCGAATTACACAGTCAAACGGAGCAGTTGAAAGTCCAGCTGAACGCCCGCCCTGAGGTGGACCCCGATGAACTGCAGATCCTGCGGGAAGAGCTGAATGCCGCTCGGCTGCGGGCCGAAACGCTGGATGCCCGCCTGCGGGAGCAGCCCCAGAGCAAGGGCAGCGCCCAGAGCGCCGATCAGCTGTGGAATCTGTGCGGCAAGATGGAGCGCACCCTGCGCCAAATGGAGCGTATGCTGGACGGCCCCTATCGCATGACCTGCTATCCCGAGCCTGTGGAGGCGGAAGAAGTTTGCGTGCAGCCCGAGGTGCAGGTGGAGGTGCCTGAAACAGTGGCAGAAAACACCGCTCCGGTGCAGACGCCTTCGGTGAAAAATCTGCTGCAGCGCATCCGGGTCAAGCGGTAAACAAGAAACGAGAGAAGAGAGAAAAGAGATTAGGATGAGGAGAAGGCGGGGTCAAGAGCCCGCCGCGTGACGATCATGTTTCAAAAGAGAAAAGGCGCTCGCTATCTCAAGACACTGACGCCTATTGAACGCATCATGCCACACGTGATGCCCAAGCGGTCGGATGCACAGGTGTTTTTCACCGATGACATCGACTGTACAGCCATTGACGCATACATCAAGGAAAAACGGGAACAGGGCATCGACATGACCTATCTGGATGTGTTCGTGGCTGCCGGCGTGCGGCTGTATGCCAAGCGCCCTGCGCTGAACCGCTTTGTCATGGGCGGCCGAATTTTTGCCAATGACAAGATCTGGGTTTCCATGGCACTGAAAAAATCCCTGCGGGACAACGAGCCCAGCACCACCATCAAGATCCCCTTCACCGGTCATGAAACCATTTTTGAGGTGAAGGAACAGTTTGACACCCAGATCCACGCCAACAAGGAGACCGACTCCTCCAACGGCACCGACAAGCTGGCAAAGGCGCTGACGTCCATCCCCAACTGGGTCATGCGCTGGGCGTTTGGCCTGATCCGCTTTTTGGATCGCTCCAGCCTGCTGCCCGAGGCCATCACCGATCTGAGCCCCTTCCATGGCGGTCTGTTCATCACCTATCTGAAGTCGCTGGGCATCCCCGGCATTTATCACCACATTTATGATCTGGGCACCATCGGCCAGTTTATCGCCGTGGGCAAGGAGCGCATGGCACCCGTGGTGGATCAGAAGACCGGCGAGATCGTGGCGCGCAAGATCATGACCATGATGGTGGTTGCCGACGAGCGCATCTGCGACGGCCTGTACTATGCCCGCTCCATGCGCCTGTTCCGCCGTATTCTGGAGAACCCCTGGACGCTGGAACAACGGCTGGATGTGGTGGAAAAAGACATTGCCTAAATCATTTTTCGAAAATTAAATAAAATAATCGCGTTGAAACAGCTTGTTTTGACGCGATTTTTCTTTTTTGAAGTCTTTTTCTTAAAAATCTTGCATTTTCAGGGCAAACGCGCTATCATGAAGCTGTTAAAAGTACGATCAAGGAGTGATCCCCGATGAATGAGCGTTCCACCGAAGTGCTGAACAATTATGCCTCCCGCGTGTTTAATGACGGCGCTATGCGCCGCTATCTTCCCGGCGACACCTATAAACAGCTGAAAAAGATCATCGACCAGGGTCGTCCCATGCAGGATCCTGCCCTGGCCGATATTGTCGCCAACGGCTTGAAGCGCTGGGCGCTGGATCAGGGCGCCACCCACTACACCCACTGGTTCCAGCCCCTGACCGGCTCCACCGCCGAAAAGCATGACAGCTTTATCAATCCCCAGAGCGATGGCAGTGTCATCATGAGCTTTTCCGGCAAAGAGCTGATCCGCGGCGAGGGCGACGCCTCCTCCTTCCCCAACGGCGGCCTGCGTGTCACCTTTGAAGCTCGCGGCTACACCGCCTGGGACTGCACCTCTCCCGCCTTTGTCAAGGATGACACCCTCTATATCCCCACCTGTTTCTACTCCTTCAACGGCGAGGTGCTGGACAAAAAGACCCCCCTGCTCCGCTCCATGGAGGCCATCGAGCGGCAGGCGCTGCGGGTGATCCGGCTGCTGGGCGAAGAGGATGCCCAGCGCATCCTTGCCATGACGGGCGCCGAGCAGGAATACTTCATCGTGGACAAAAATCAGCTGGCACACCGGCTGGATCTGGCACTGTGCGGCCGCACCCTCTTTGGCGCAAAGCCTCCCAAGGGGCAGGAGATGGAGGATCACTACTACGGCAACATTAAGGATCGCATCATGAATTTCATGCGTGCGGTGGACGATGAGCTGTGGCGGCTGGGCGTTCCCGCCAAGACCGAGCACAACGAGGCCGCGCCCGCCCAGCACGAGCTTGCGCCGGTGTATGCCTCGGCGAACATCGCCACCGACCAGAACCAGCTGACCATGGAGACCCTGAAAAAGGTGGCGCTGCGGCAGGATCTGGTGTGCCTGCTTCATGAAAAGCCCTTTGCCAAGGTCAACGGCAGCGGCAAGCACAACAACTGGTCCCTCAATCTGGACGGACACAAGAGCATTTTCGATCAGGGCAAGACCCCCGAATCCAACCTGCGGTTTTTGCTGTTCCTGACCGCCGTCATCTGGGCGGTGGATGAATACGCCGACCTGCTGCGCGTGTCGGTGGCCAGTGCCAGCAACGACCAGCGTCTGGGCGGCTACGAAGCGCCTCCTGCCGTTATTTCCATCTTCCTGGGCGATCAGCTGACCGATCTGCTCACCGAGATCGAGACCGGCGGTCATTCCACCATCCGGGAGGGCGGCAACCTGAAGCTGGGCGTTACCACCCTGCCCAATCTGCCCAAGGATACCTCCGACCGCAACCGTACCTCGCCCTTTGCCTTTACCGGCAAGAAGTTTGAGTTCCGCATGGTGGGCTCCTCCATGTCCATCGCCGACTGCAACGTGATGATCAACACCATCGTGGCAGAGACTCTGTCCCGGATGGCTGAGCGTCTGGAGCAGGCTTCCGACATCCATGAGGAAAGCCGCCAGATCATCCGTGACGTGATGCGGGAGCACAAGCGCATCATCTTCAACGGCAACAACTATTCCGAGGAATGGCGCAAGGAGGCCGAAGCCCGTGGTCTGCCCAACATCAAGGATGCGGTAGAGGCTGCCAAGGCGCTGATCTCTCAGAAGAATATTGACCTGTTCCAGCGGCACGCCGTGTTCAGCCGCAAGGAGCTGGAATCCCGCTATGAGATCCATCTGGAAAGCTATGCCAAGACGGTGAACATCGAGGCCAACACCATGATCGAGATGACCCGTCGGCAGATCATCCCCGCAGTGGTCAAGTATGCCAAGTTCCTGTCGGAAACTCTGGTGAGCCTGAAGGATACCGGCCTTGCGGTGGATGTAAGTCTGGAGGCCGGTCTGCTGAAGGATGTTTCTGCCGCTTCCGCCGCCCTGCGTACCGCCCTCACCAAGCTGGAAAAGGCACAGGAAAAGGGCAATGCCATGGAAAATGGCTGGGACAAGGCGGTGTATTATCGGGACAAGGTGCTGCCTGCCATGGAAGCCCTCCGCACCCCCGCCGACACGCTGGAAGTGCTGCTGGGCAAGGACTTCCGTGGGCACCA
>CAZVRM010000076.1:0-7113 GCA_964629605.1 uncultured Oscillospiraceae bacterium | reverse complement strand
GACCTTTTGGTTCGTAGCCAAACACTCTATCCAGCTGAGCTAACGCCGCATCTTTGGTGCTCAATTAAGATACCATATTATCCCCGTTATGTCAAGCGTAAAATTGAAAAAAATCAAATTTTCTTCAAAAATCTTTGTTCAAAGGGCGGCTGCCCTTGTTCTGCTGTCCGTTTTATGGTATCATATTGGAAACCAGTCACATGGACAAGAGGGCAGTGCATAGATTACCGTGAGGTGATCGGATGCTTTGGCTGATTTTTCTGGTTTTTTGTGCCTTTGGTACGGTGCAGCATTTTCTCTTTGTCCCGCTGGGACGACCCCGGTGGCTGCTGTGGCTGCTTCCGGTAAGCGAAAGCCCCTGGGAACATTACAAGCTGGCCTTCTGGCCACTGGGCGGGGCTTTGTGTCTGACCGGTGTTCTGGTGGAAGCGCCTGCGGCGGCCATCCTGTGGGCATGGCTGCGGGCGGCGGCACACGGCTTTTGTACCATGCTGGGCATCTATTGCTTTTATCGCATGGGGCTGGGGGTGAAAAAGCCCCTGCTGTGGGCGGATATTCTCAACTATTACATCACCATGTATTTCGGCTGGAAGGTGGGGCTGAGCGCCTTGTGGCAAAAGCCTGCTCCCATTCTGGCGTTGCCGGCAGCGCTGGCCTTGGGCGCTTGTGCCCTGTTTTTTATTACAGCGGCGGTGCTGCCGCCGGAAAATTACCCCATGTTCTTGGAGGAAACTCAAAATGGCAGAGATCAGCGTACAGGAACTTCATAAATATTTCGGAGAGCACCATGTCCTTAAGGGGCTTTCCTTTGACTTGCAGCCCGGGGAACGGGCCAGCATCGTTGGCCCCAACGGCTGCGGAAAATCCACCCTGCTGAAGATTTTGGCAGGGCTGCAGGATTACGACGGCGGCAGCGTGATCATCAACAAGGGCTCCCGGCTGGGACTGCTGGAGCAGCTGCCGGTGTACGACTCCGACACCACCGTTCGGGAGGTGCTGTGGCAGGCCTTTTCCTATCTGGAGGGCATGGCTGAGGAAATGCGCCGTATGGAGGCACTGATGGCCGACGGGCAGGAGGTGGATCTCAACCGCTACAGCCGCCTGCAGACCGCCTTTGAGGATGGCGGCGGCTACGACCTGCAGGTGGCCTATGACCGGATGACCGGCGGTCTGAAAATTGACCCGGCTATGCAGGCGCGACCCTTTATGAGCCTGTCGGGCGGCGAAAAGACCCGGGTCAATCTGGCGCGGCTCATGCTGTCGGGCACCGACCTGCTGCTGCTGGACGAGCCCACCAACCATCTGGACATGGAATCCATCGAGTGGCTGGAAGGTTATCTGAAATCCTTCCGGGGCACGGTGCTCATCGTGTCTCACGACCGCTATTTTCTGGACAATGTCACCACCCGCACGCTGGAACTGCGGGAGGGACAGATCGTCAACTGGCCGGGCAACTACAGCTATTTCACCGAAAAGCGGGACGAGCTGGCACGGCAGCTGGAGGCGGCAAAGAAACGGCAGGACAAGGAAATTGCCCGTCTGGAAAAGGCAGTGGGCAACCTGCATCTGTGGGCCTTTATGGGCAACGATGCCCTGCACAAGCGGGCTTTTTCCATGCAGAAGCGCATCGACCGGATGGAGCGCATCCAGACCATCCGGCAGGAACGCAAAATGAAAAACCAGTTCAATCTGGCCGCCCAGTCGGGCGAGGACGTGTTCGCCATTGAAAACCTGTCGGTGGGCTTTGACAAGCCGCTGGTGCAGGATTTTACCTCCATGGTGTTCCGGGGCGAGCGCATTGCCATTCTGGGCCCCAACGGCGCAGGCAAGACCACCCTTTTGACCACCCTGCTGCACCTGCAAAGCCCCATGGCAGGTCGGGTGTACGACGGCGTGGGTGTTAAACCGGGTTACCTGCCCCAGAACGTCCATTTTGACCACCCCGAGCGCAATCTGGTAGATACTTTATTATATGAGACCAACTGCTCCACCCAGGAGGCCAGAGACCGTCTGGCATCCTTTAATTTCAAGGGGGAAGAGGTTTTTAAAACGGTGAGCGTGCTGTCGGGCGGCGAAAAGACCCGGCTCAAGCTGTGCCTGTTTATGTATCAGAAGATCAACACCCTGTTTCTGGACGAGCCCACCAACCATCTGGACATTTTGTCCCGGGAATGGGTGGAGGATGCCATTGATGATTTCTCCGAGACCATGATCTTCGTGTCCCACGACCGTTATTTCATCGACCGGTTTGCCACCCGCATCTGGCTGGTAGAGGATGGAAAGATCGTGGACTTCCTGGGGGGCTACAAGGAGTTCAAGGAGCAGCGGGAGCGGCAGATGCAGTCGGAAGCCGCCATGCGGGAGCGGGAAAAGAAGGCCGCAAAGGCCGAAAAATCTCCCAGGGAGGACAAGCCCAAGAGCGAAAATGTCCGCAACCGGGAAAATGAAAAGAAGAAAAAAGAGCGGCAGAAGAAGATCGCCGCTTTGGAAAAGCAGCTGGAGCAGCTGGAAAGCGACATGGCAGCCTGCCCTGCCGAGGATTACGTCAAGCTGGGCGAGCTGTTCCAGCAGAAAGAGGCGGCAGAGGAAGAACTGCTGCTGCTTTATGAAGAGGAAGAAGGCTAAACCATGGCGAAAGGTCAGAACCAAAAAGCAAAGCTGCTCCATCTGGCGCGGATTTTGAACAGCCAGACCGATCAGGAGCACCCCATGACCATTGCCCGGATGATGGAACGGCTGCAGGCGCAGGGGGTGGATGTGCGGGATCGCAAGAGCCTTTATGACGATCTGGAGACCCTGCGCACCTTCGGCATGGACATCGAAATGTACCGGGAGGGACGCTCGGTGGGTTATTTTGTGGCATCCCGCCCCTTTGAACTGCCAGAGCTCAAGCTGCTGGTGGACGCGGTACAGTCCTCCCGGTTCATCACCCGGAAAAAGACCGACCAGCTGATCCGCAAGGTGGAAAGTCTGGCATCGGTGCATCAGGGGCGGCAGCTCCAGCGGCAGGTCTTTGTCACCCGGCGCATCAAGGCCATGAATGAGAGTATTTATTACACCGTGGATGCCCTTCACGAGGCCATCGACGAGGGCAAACAGATCCGCTTCCACTATTTTGAATGGGCGCTGGGTCGGGGCAGAGAACGGGTGGAAAAACGCCTGCGGAAAAACGGCGACTGGTATCGGGTCAGCCCCTGGTGGCTTATCTGGGACAACGAAAACTATTATCTGGTGGCCTTTGACCATCACAGTCAGGACGTGCGCCACTACCGGGTGGACAAGATGCAGGATCTGTCCGTACTGGAGGATGCCCGGGAGGGTAAGGAACTGCTGGCAGAGTTCGACCCCGGCGCTTATGCAGGAAGTCTGTTTGGAATGTACCACGGACAGCTGGAGACCGTCAAGCTACGGTTTGAAAACAGTCTGATCGGCGTGGTGGCCGACCGGTTTGGCCGGGAGGTCTTCCTGTCGCCCGACGGTGACGATCACTTTATTGTCACGGCCAAGGTGGCGGTGAGCCCCCAGTTTTTGTCCTGGGTGTTCAGCTTTGGAAAACAGGCCGAGATCCTCTATCCGCAGACCGTCAAAGAGCAATTTTTAGCGCTACTTCGTGAAACAGAGGCGAAATATCAATGATCCAAGCAGTTTTGTTTGACCTGGACGGCACGCTGGTCAACAGTATTTACGACATCAGCGGTGCCATGAACACCGCGCTGGAAAGTCTGGGGCAGCCCACCTTCCCCATGGAGCGGTATTATCAAATGGTGGGCAACGGTATGAAAAAGCTGTGCCGGCGGGCGCTGGCGGAGGATCAACAGCACCTGCTGGAGGAGCTGCTGCACCGCTATCAGACCCGTTATCTGGCACATTGCTGCGACGATACGGTGGTGTATGAGGGTGTACCTCAGCTGCTGACCCAGCTCCATGAACAGGGCTACAAGCTGGCAGTCATCACCAACAAGCCTGCCGATCAGGCCAAGCGGGTGATGGATACCCTGCTGCCCGCAGCGCCGCTGGATGTAATTTGGGGACAGCAGCAGCCCTTTGCCGTCAAGCCCGACCCTGCGGTGTACCATCATGTGTGCGCTTTGCTGGGTGTGCAGGCGGGGGAGACCCTTTATTGCGGCGACAGCGACGTGGATATGCTGTTTGCCCACAATGCCGGGGCAAGGGGTATCGGCTGCCTGTGGGGCTTCCGGGGGGAACAGGAGCTGAAGGCCGCCGGAGCCGATGTGCTGGCGAACCATCCTTTGGAGATCCTCTCCCGGTTGTCATTCTGAGGCCTGCGGCCGAAGAAGCTCCTCTGGCTGGGGAGATCCTTCGCTTTGCTCAGGATGACAGCCCAAATGGAGGTATTTATGATCGAGATTCTTTATCAGGACAACGACATTATCGTCTGTATCAAGCCCGCCGGACTGCTGTCCGAGGGCGAAGGTGCGGAAAGCCTGCTGACCGCCCTTTCGGAGCAGTGCGGCGGACAAATCCATCCCGTTCATCGGTTGGATCGGGGTGCTGCCGGACTGATGGTCTTTGCCCGGAACAGCAAGGCCGCCGCAGGCCTGTCCCGGGCTGTGCAGGAAAAACAGCTGAAAAAGGAATATTTTGCCCGCATCTCGGGCGTTCCCGACGAAAAAGAGGGGGAAATGACCGATTTTCTCTTCAAAGACAGCCGCAAGGGCAAGGTTTTCGCCGTCAAGCGCCCCCGAAAGGGTGTCCGGGAGGCCAGACTGACCTATCGGGTGCTGTGGCAGGACGAGGAATCCTCTCTGGTTCGGGTGGCGCTGGATACCGGACGCACCCATCAGATCCGGGTACAGTTTTCCTCCCGGGGGATGCCTCTCTGGGGTGACGGCAAGTACGGCAGCCGGGTGAAGGGCGAACTGGCGCTGTTTTCCTGCGGACTGGGTTTCCCCCACCCTAAAACGGGAAAGTCCATGGAGTTTGAAGCAAAACCCACGGGCGAACTGTGGAAAATAATTGACGAATTGTAATTTATCATATAAATACAACTAATTGTAATTGCAAAGGAGGCACATTATGGACTACGAATCCCTCATTTATATCGACCGCAACGGTACCGACTGCGTCAAGTGGGACGGCACAAAGCGCACCTTCGGCGAGGCAGGCCTGCTGCCCCTGTGGGTAGCCGACATGGACTTCCAGGCGCCTGCCTGCGTGCGGGAGGCGGTGGCCTCCTGGGCGGCACACGGCGCTTACGGCTATTACAAGACTCCCGACCGCTACTACAAGGCCTTCCAGCGGTGGGAACAGGAGCAGCATGGCTACACGGTAGAGCGGGAATGGATCCGCTTTTCCCCCGGCATTGTGTCCGCCATCTACTGGCTGGTGCAGATGATCACCAAGCCCGGTGATGCCATCACCACCCTCACCCCGGTCTATTATCCTTTCCTCAATGCCATCAAGGACAATGGCCGGGAACTGACGCCCTGTCAGCTGGTGAACGAGGACGGTAAGTATGCCATCGACTTCAATAAGCTGGATGAGCACTTTGCCGATACCCAGTCCAAGCTGCTGATCTTCTCCTCGCCCCACAACCCGGTAGGACGCGTCTGGCTGCGGGAGGAGTTGGAGCAGCTGTGCGCCATCTGCGAAAAGCACGGCGTCACCATCCTGTCCGACGAGATCCATCAGGATCTGGTGGTGGGCGACCATCCCCATATTCCCACTGCCACCATCTATAAGGGGCGCATCGTCACCCTTTGTTCGGCATCCAAGAGCTTCAATCTGGCCGGTTTGAAGAACTCCTTCGTGGTCATCCCCGACGAGCAACTGCGGGAGCAGTACGACAAGTTTACCGGCACCATCTGCTGCGGCGACGGCCCCTCTGTGGGTTATGTGGCCACCACGGCGGCCTTCGAGGGTGGCCTGCCCTGGCTGAACAGCATCCGGGATCGGATCTTTGACAACTATCAGGCGGTGTGCGGTGAGTTTGCCGAGCGCCTGCCCCAGGCGGTGATCTCTCCGCTGGAGGGCACTTATCTGCTGTGGATCGACCTGCGTAAATGTCTGGATCCCCAGCAGACCAAGACCATTGTGCAGGACGTTTGCGGTCTGGCGGTGGACTACGGCGATTGGTTCGGCGGCGACGACTTCAAGGGCTTTATCCGCATCAATCTGGCTACCAGTCTGGACAATGTGATGCTGGCAACCTCCCGTTTGCTGGCCGCACTGACCGAGTAAAAACCAAAGGGCGCGTTGCAAAATGTGCTCTGTCATTGCGAGGCCTGTGAAACAGGCCTTGGCAATCCGTTTTCCTATGCTGAAATATACGGATTCCCACGCAAAATGCCGCCATTTGGCGGCATTTTTGCTCGGAATGACAGAAGGTATGGCATTGTGCAACGCGCCTTTTTTGTGAATTTCATGTAAAGCAGACTTGACATATACGACCTGCTGTGCTATGCTGTGATTGTAAAGTTAACTTGACAAAAGGAGAGGCCATATGAAAAACCGCATTGAAGAGATCCGAAAGGCTCGAGGCATCCGGCAGGAGGATTTTGCCAGACTGATGGGGGTTTCCCGCCAGACCATCAGCTCACTGGAGACCGGTCGGTACAATCCGTCTATCTTTCTGGCCTATAAGATCGCAAAGTTTTTCGGCATGACCATTGAAGAAGTCTTTCTGTTCGACGAGGAAGGAGCATAAGTTATGAAATATGATCGCAGAATGTATCTCAGCCTGTTCTGGGTGCTGTTGGGCGTGGTGCTGTTTATTTGCGGTGCCATGGAGCTTGTGGACAGCTATTGGAGCGGTATGGGCGTCGGTCTGCTGGGCGCCGGTGTTGTCCAGCTGATCCGTCATATCCGCTACCACAAAGATGAGGACTACCGGGAAAAGGTGGATGTGGCCAACAACGACGAACGCAACCGCTTTCTTACCGGGCGCGCCTGGGCATGGGCAGGGTATCTGTTCGTTCTGGTGAGTGCCGTGGGTATCATTGTATTTAAGATTATGGGGCTGGATGTTTGGGGTACCGCCGCCGGTTATGCACTCTGTCTGCTGTTAGTGCTGTACTGGGGCTCTTATCTGGTGCTGAAACGGAAATATTAAAAGAAAAAGACCGATTCTCAAACAACGAGAATCGGTCTTTT